>CAZPLL010000001.1:0-54978 GCA_964587485.1 uncultured Oscillospiraceae bacterium
TGGATGCGACCCCAGCTAAGCTCGGAGACGTGAACCATGCCGTCGATGCCGCCGATGTCCACAAATGCGCCGTAGCTGGTCAGGGACTTGACAACGCCGTTGTACTTCTTGCCGACCTCGATCTCGTTCCAGATCTTCTCGGTGCGCTCACGGCGCTCGGCCTGTGCGACCTTGCGGATGGAGCCGACAACTCTCTTGCGAGCCTTGTTGACCTCGGTGATCTTGAGCTTGACAGTCTTCTTAATAAGCTGACCCAGCTCTGCCTCTCTGGGCAGATCGGTCTGGGAAGCGGGAACGAACACGCGGACGCCCTTGATGTTGACGACGACGCCGCCCTTGTTCTCCTCGGTAACAACGCCTTCCATAACGGTGCCGTCTTCGACTGCGGCCTCAACGTCGTTCCAGATCTTAGCGGAATCAAGGCGCTTCTTGGAAAGCTGTGCGGTACCCTCGACGTCATTGACTCTTACGACAACAGCTTCGATGGTGTCACCGACCTTGACTGCATCCTCAACCTTACCGCCGTCCTCGGTGAACTCGGTGGTGGGGATGAAGCCGGAATACTTGGTACCGAGGTCAAGGCTGACTTCAGTGCCAGTAATCGCTACAACAGTGCCGGTTACCTTATCTCCATTATATATAGGTTTGAGGGTCTCCTCCAACATTTCGTCAAAGGACATTTCCTTCTCAACTGCGGATTCTTCGATTTTGATCTCGTCACTCATTTTGTTTCTTACCTCCTTAATTATCCACGCGGGGGTGGATGCTCCCGCCGTGAGGCCGACCCGGTCAACAGCCTTAAGCCTGTCCGTATCCAGCTCATCCGCTCGTTCGATAAACTGAACATTATCACAGCTCCCCGCACATATCTGTGCAAGGTGAATACTGTTCGCACTGTGCTTTCCGCCTATGACCACCATCGCGCCGCAACAGGCCGAGAGCCTTGCCGCCTCATCCTGACGCGTGAACGTAGCAGAGCATATTGTATCAGATATTTTTGTATTTGTACATCTTTTTTTTAGGATATTGCAACATTCGGTAAAATTATTGTGAGTCTGGGTAGTCTGAACGACCATTGTTATCTGTTTTGTCCATATTGCCGGGTTTTTATCAAGCCAGTCCTCAAGCTCGCCGGCGTTTTCAAACACGGAACACTCCGAACAGCGCCCCCGGATAGCTTCGACCTCCGGATGCATGCGCATACCGATGATGATAATATATCTACCGTCCGCGCTGTCTTGCGTCACGATCCTGTGGATGGCCTTTACCCTCGGGCAGGTCGCGTCTGTAATATCCGCCCCGCGCTCGGCGAGCCTTTGCTCAACGCTCTGTGAGACACCATGGGCGCGAATAAGAACGTGCTCCCCCGGCTCAGCCTCCTCCGGCGTGGAAATAACGCGCATACCTCTCTCACTCAGTCGGCTGACAACATCCGCGTTATGTACAAGCTCCCCAAGACTCACGCAGGTGCCGAAGCGCTCAAGAAGCCCCTCGGCAAGCTCTACCGATCTCTGTACTCCAAAGCAGAAGCCGGCGCTTTCCGCCAAAAGAATTTCCTTCATTGTCAGTGTATGACCTCGATTCCCAGATGCTCGTTTATGATTTTGCACATAAGCTCATAGCTCTGCTCAAAATCTATATCGCTGGTATCCATCAGCACGGCGTCGTCGGCTTTTCTCAGCGGAGCAACGGCGCGGTTGGTATCCTGCTCGTCGCGGTAAATAATATCTCTCAGCACATCGTCAAAGCTACTGTCGACGCCCTTGCCCCTGAACTCAAGCATACGTCGGTTTGCCCTTGCCTCAGCAGAGGCCGTCAGATATATTTTAAGCTCCGCATCCGGCAAAACGACGGTACCGATGTCGCGTCCGTCCATAATGACATTGTTCTCACGCGCAAGCTTTCTCTGCATTTCGAGAAGGAACGCGCGAACCGCAGGCAAAGCGGAAACATCCGACGCCGCTATGGATATCTCCGGCGCACGAATTACCTCGGAAACATCCTCGCCGTTAAGATACATACGCTGTTCCCCGGCTTCGTTATATCGCATTTCAATGTGAAGCTCCGGAAGAACGGCCGCAACAGCCGCTTCATCACGTCTGTCAACAGCACGTCTCACCGCCTCAAGGCCTACCGTGCGATAGATCGCGCCGGTATCGACATAGATAAAGCCGAAAGCCTGGGACACTCTTTTTGCAAGACTGCTTTTGCCGGCACCCGAGGGTCCGTCAACCGCGATTGAATAAAAACCGTTCATAAATATTCATCCTTTAACACCGAATTTCCCGCAACATAGCCGGTTGACCATGCGATTTGCAGGTTAAAGCCGCCTGTATAGCCGTCAAGATCAAGAACCTCTCCGGCAAAATATAAGCCCTGCACCAGCTTCGAGCCCATGGTGCGCGGGTCTATTTCCTTTGTGCTGACCCCTCCGGCCGTGACGATGGCCTCATCCACAGGGCGCGTACCCGAGACGGAAACCGGGAATGCCTTGAGCAGATGCAGGAGTCGCATACGCTGCTCGCGTGTGACAGAGTTTACCTTTGTATTCTCCGGTATGCCCGAGAGCCGAACCAGAACCGGTATCATGGTGTGCCCCGCAAGGTCGGTAAGAGAGTTCTTGAATTCCTTATTCGAGTACTTTTCAAAGTCCCGCAGGATGCGGGCATCAAGCTTCTTCTCGTCCAACGCTGGCTTGAGGTCGATCTCGAGCCGATACACGGCTCTGCCGAAATTTCGCATATGCGAGCTTGCCGACAGAACAAGTGGCCCGGACACGCCAAAGTGTGTAAAGAGCATTTCGCCGAGTTCCTTATAAATAAGCTTCTCATCCTCGAAGGCCGAAAGAGTAACATTTTTCAGTGAAAAGCCCTGCATTTCGGCGCAGTAATCGTCATCACTTTCGAGCGGAACAAGGGAGGGCCGCGTCTCGGTAACGGTATGGCCCAGCGCCCGCGCGAAGCGATACCCCGCGCCCGTCGAGCCGGTAAGCGGGTAGGAAAGGCCGCCGGTACACACGGCGACAGCACGGCAAATTATCGTCCCGTCGTCCGTAACGACCGCTGATACTGCGCCGTCCTCGGTAATTATTTCCCTTGCGGTAGAGCGAAGCACGGTAACGCCACTTCTCTCGCACAGCCGCGCAAGCAAACCCGCCACGTCGTTCGCGTTATCTGAGACTGGGAACACCCTGTTACCACGCTCTGTTTTCATTGGCAGACCGTGCGACTCAAAAAACGCGATTGTGTCTGCCGGGGAAAATCTGTTTAATGCGCTGTACAAAAATCGACCGTCGCCGGGGATGTTGCGCATAAATTCTCTGATATCGCAATTGTTTGTCACGTTACAGCGTCCCTTGCCGGTGATGCGAAGCTTGCGTCCAAGCTGTCTGTTCGGGTCGATAAGCACCACATCGATCCCGCGTTTAGCCGCATTATACGCGCACATCGTCCCGGCCGCACCGCCGCCGATGACCACAAGTTCAGTTCGTTCAGATATCATTTTTATCTCCGCTTTTCATAATTTCCGTAAGCCTTGAACAAAGTGCATCAATGAACATCACCGCAGCCGGTACACTGCCAAGGCGGAGAATCGTGCCGTTTGTGTGAACGCTCGCCGGAGGCTCTCCTATAACGAGCCGTTCAACATATGTACCACGCTCCTTTGCCGCGGAGATGTTTTGTTCGCGCTCTCCCTCCTCCGTACAGAGCTCAAACAAAACATCTCCCGCTCCGAGCTGGCAAACAGCCCCGGACGCCTCTGAGGCATGAAGCGCAAGAACTCCCGCGCGAAGCTCACGAAGAGATGATGCCGCGTAGCTTGCAAGTGCATAGATTTTTCCGTAGCCCGTTATATAGATGTTGTTTGCTGTATATATCACATCACATAGAGCATCAAACTCTGTCTCAAGCGCGGCGTTATTAAACTCCGTAAGCGACTGCTGTGTTTTCACGATCGCTTGCCGAAGGACGGAGGTATGCTCGGCTTCCCGATAAAGCTCGCGGC
Organism: uncultured Oscillospiraceae bacterium; assembly: GCA_964587485.1. GTDB lineage: Bacteria > Bacillota > Clostridia > Oscillospirales > Oscillospiraceae > Limivicinus. The sequence continues at coordinate 4,006 of CAZPLL010000001.1, forward strand.
TCTCTATTTTTTTACGCAATACTCCCTGCAATGCCTGACGCAGTCCGGAAAAGCTGTCGAAGCCGAGCTCTGACGCGAAGCGTATCACCGTAGATTCGCTTACATTAGCCGCCTCGGCAAGACGTTCCGCCGTCATGAACGCCGCCGTATCGAAATTTTCGCGTATGTAGTCGGCAACCTTTTTCTGGCATTTGGAAAGAGAGCTCATGTCGCCGAGCATGATATAAAAATCTTCCATTAAACACCCCTGAGCATATTGATCTCCGAACCGGTAAGGTGTCTCCATGCTCCGGGCTTCAATTCTCCAAGCTCAAGGCCACCCTCACTTATACGTACAAGCTTTGTCACTTTCAGCCCGACAAGCTCACACATTCTGCGAACCTGACGGTTTCTCCCCTCGTGAATACTGATGTCGAGAACGGCATGCTCACCGCGATAATCAATGATATCGACCTCAGCAGGGCTGAGAACATATCCGTCAAGCTCCAGAGGTTCGCGAAGCAGTTCCACGGCAAGGCCTATATCCTCGCCCGTGACATAAGTCCGATAGGTCTTTACCACCTCGTGCGACGGATGCATGAGCGTATTTGCAAGCTCTCCGTCATTGGTGAGGATAAGAAGTCCCTCGGAATACATATCAAGCCGCCCGACAGGGTACACCCGCTCTCCAACATCGACAAGCTCGCATACATTCTTTCTCCCTTTTTCGTCGCTGAGCGTCGTAACGTATCCTTTGGGCTTATTCAGCATTATGTATATCTTTTCCGCGGAGGGCGGCAGTTCACTGCCGTCAACGAGAATAGTGTCGGTATCAACGTCGGCTTTATCGCCGAGTTGAGCCGTATGCCCGTTCACAGTTACCCGTCCCGCGGAAATATACTCCTCCGCCCTGCGCCGTGACATAAGTCCCGAGGCGGAAATTATCTTTTGTAATCTTTCTTCCATTGTCTGTCATTTCCCGTCGGCTGTGCTCATTCCGCCACACCGACGTTTTTTTCATATATGAGGCGCGATTCCGCGCAAAGCTCATCCCCACAGTAAACCTGCACGACTCCGGCACGCTCACCCTTGAGAACAGGCGCGATGACAAAACGCGGCAGAAGCGCCGTCACGGTGAGCTCCGCATCCCGCCGAACAAATACGGTAAGCTTTTTCTCGGGCACGGCGTGAACCGTTTCCTCCGCGCCCCCTGCCACGGTCACATCAAAAAGCGCGATGTCGGTCATATCCCTGTCACTATACTCCGAAAATGCCCATTCGTAAAGAGCTTTATGATCGTTCCAGTCATCCGGTGCTGAAAGAGTTACGCACACAAATCGCGTACCCTCGCGCTCGGCACAGCTTACGAGACAGCGCCCTGCCGCCACGGTATACCCGGTCTTTCCGCCGATACAGCCCGGAAGGATATAAAGCAGCTTATTGTGGTTCAGATAAACGATATCATCCACCGCGAAGCTGCGCCGTGAGATCATATCGGAAAAGGTTTCGTTATCCATGCAGGAGATCATCAGCTTCGCCATATCCCGCGCAGTGGAATAATGCCCCTCCGCATTCAGCCCGTGCGGATTTACAAAATGAGAACCGTCCATACCAAGCTCCACGGCCTTATCGTTCATCAGCGCCGCGAATGCTTCAACACTCCCCGCCGTATGGATCGCAAGTGCCATAGCCGCATCGTTGCCGGAGACGAGCAGTAGCCCGAGAAGAAGCTTCTCCACGGTGATTTTCTGTCCGAGCTTCAGATACATCGAGGAGCCCTCAACGCCGACGCTCTCCGCGCCTATCTCGACCTCGTCGTCGAGGGCGCAGTTCTCGATCACCACGATAGCGGTCATCAGCTTTGTCGTGCTGGCGATGAGCGATTTTCTGTCGATATTCTTTTCATATACTATCTCTCCGCCGTCGTGCATGACTATAGCACAATCCGCGCTCACATTGGGGATTCCCGCCGCCTCCGCCATCGGACAGCGTGCGGTCAGAAAAAGCGCGGTAAGGGCAAAAGCCGTAAGTCTCTTAATAATAAGCACCACCCTTGTTTATATGGGTAGTGCTTATTATTGGCAATATCGCAGTTTTTTATTACTTCTTCTGCTTTTCGATAAAATTGTCAACTCTGTCCATGACCTGAGGAACGAGGTCAATGATGCGGTCAACGGTGTTGCTGGCGGGAGGCGTTACGTTAATCATTCTGACCGTGCCTTCCTTAATGACGAGGAAGCCGATAGGGTCGATTTTGACTGCGGTAGCGTTGCCGCCGCCGTAGGGTCTGTCGCCGGCCTTCTTGCTGTTGAACTCGACTCCGCCACCGCCGAAGCCAACGCTGACCTTGGAGATGGGAACGAGAGTGATGCCATCGGGAGTATAGATGGGATCACCGACAACGGTGTCGACCTTGAGAATGTTTCTGACACTCTCCATAGTATTGTTCATAAGTTCGCCGATAGGATTATTTTCCATTTTATTCTATCCTTTCCTCATCCTGTATATTTTCTTCTTTTGTTTTTTCTATTTCAATGACCGTGTCATCATCGACAGTTTTGTTTTTCTTTGCGCGTCGTTCTTCGGCGGCGAGTCTGAATTTGTTCTTAATAAGTATACCCAGCGCACCGAAAAGAATAATATTCACGCCGTGGAGTATCTGTCCCAGACGTATCGTGATCGCAACGCCGACGTCAAGCTGCATCTGTTCGCGGTTAAAATCAATGTCCGTCCAGACATCGGTATCCCTGCATCTGTATTTTTTCGCACATATTGGCGCAAGCACGGACAACGCCGCATTCACATAGTTATACGTCATTGCGGTATTATACGGATCGTCCCCGGCGGCCACATAATGAAGCATAAAGCGGTCAACATGGATGGTGAAGATCCTTCCAAGCCCCTTGAAAAGCTTCTTGAGCAGCGCCATGATCTCATCAAAGGTGAAGTTCAGCTTCAGCTTTTTCTTCGGCTGAGGCTCACCCTCGGGCTTTTCCTTTTTCTTTTCTTTCGGCTTTTTCTTCTTTATGCGTTTGGGCTTTTTTTCTTTGGGCGGTGCATCCGTATCCGAGGGCTCTTTAGGGAAAATCTTTATAAGGAACTTCCACAGCTTTGCACTGACGCGAAGCTCGCCGCCCTCATAATTGATATCCGCGCCGATGGGGACAACGAGTATCAAAACGATGATGCCGATTATTACCCCTAAAATTATTCGTCCAACCAATTACATCACTCCCCGTGACTTAATCCTGTGATCTCGCTCATGGTCATCTGGTCTTTATTAACACTGTTTTGCAGTTCGTCGATCTCGTTCTGAAGCTTCTCTATGCCCTCGGTACTGCTCATATCGGGTAACTGCGGCAGGTCGGAAAGCTTCTCAATGCCCATGGTTCGCAGAAATACATCCGTCGTGCGAAAGAGCGACGGCCTGCCCGGTACGTCCAGTCTGCCGCAGGTCTCAATAAGTCCGCGCTCGGAAAGGACTCCCACCGTATATGAGCTATCCACCCCGCGCACCTGGTCGATATATGCCCGGGTAACGGGCTGAAAATATGCAACCACGGCAAGCGTCTCCAGCGCGGGCTGTGAAAGCATCGGCGGCTTTCGCTGTTCAAGTGTGCGTGATATATACGGAGCGTATTCGGGAGCAGAACACATTTGAAGTCTGTCGTCAAGACGAAGTATGCGCATACCGCGCCCTTCCCTCTCGTATTTTTCGGCCAGCTCGCGCGCGACAAGGACGACCTCGTCCTCCGGCGTGCTCAGGATAAGCGAGAGTCTGTCTATCGGAACGCTGTCCCCTGCTGCAAAAAGTATAGCTTCTATTGCTGAAGAAATATCCATTATGCTTTCACTCAACGATCTTTTCGATAATCTCATCGACGTTTCCGCCGACGAAGGAAACGCCGTAGTCTCCGTCGCGCCGTTCTATCATTACACTGCCCATACTGCACAGCTCGAGGATAGAGACGAAGGTGGCGATGACCTCGCTCCTTGATGCGCACTCGAGATACAGCTCACGCAGTGTCACGCTCCCGCTTCTGAGGACGGAGAGTATCTGACGGCTCTTATCGCGCACGGAGTAAATGATCCTGTGCGGCATTGCCGAGGTCACGGCATCGGTATTGACGGTCTTGCCTCCACGGGAATAAATGCCGTAGAGCGCCTTCAGAAGATCAACGGGTTCATGACGGTAGTTATATTCCCTGTGCTCCTGTGGAAGCGGCTCGGGAAGCTTTGCGTAATAGAGCATACCCAATTCGGAGGCTTTTTTAAGCTCAGGTATGACCTTTTGTATTGCGGCCTGAATGTCCTTGCACCGAAGCTGTTCGAGTGAGGCAATGAGAACCTCAAGCTCGGATACCTCCTCCCCGCCGGAGAGAAGTGTCTGAGTCTTGATATAAAGCAGATGTGACGCCATCTGGACAAACTCGCTTGCAATCTCAAGATCCATGCTCTGCATTCCGGAAAGATACTCGAGATACTGGTCAAGGATATCAGCGATCTTTATGTCGCGTATCTCTATTTTATTTTTCTGCAAAAGCATGAGAATAAGACTGAGCGGCCCTTCAAAGTCCTGAAGCTCGTTCTTTTCCCTGACAATGCCCTCAAGAAAAAAGCTTGGATTTTCCATTTTAACTCACTGATAAAAAAGATAGAACACCGCGTCGCAGGCCCACTGAGCGATAACGCTAAGCCTGTCGAAAACGAAACCGACAGCGGTGGAAACAGGATCTCCGAGGATGCCTGTCCAGACCAGGGTAACAAGCACTATCATGCCGTATTTTTCGTAACGCATGAGCTTATAATAGCGCTCGTCCGGGATAGCCGCCGCAAGAACCTTTGCCCCGTCGAGCGGTGGCACGGGTATCATATTGAAAATACCGAGGCCGAGACTGCAATAGGCGGTGAGCAGGAGCGTGTCAAGTAAATACACGCCAAGTCTGCTTGCGCACAGCGGTATATATACCATCCCATACAGCAGGAGGAACACAACCGTTATAAGCAGATTGCTGACCGGCCCGGCGAGAGCCGTTATGGCCATACCGCGCTTCGGGTTTTTGAAATTATACATATTCACCGGTACTGGCTTTGCCCAGCCGAAGTGAAAGACGACCATCATGATAAATCCCATGACGTCGATATGCCTAAGCGGATTGAGTGTAAGCCTGCCGCGCTCCTTCGCCGTACTGTCACCGAGACGGTAGGCAATGAAGCCGTGGCTGAGCTCGTGAAGCGTAATGCAGATCACCGCGGGGACAAGTCCCTGTACAAGCTCGAGGAGATAACTGAAATCGAAGCCGTTTAATATTGCCTGCGCGGTACTGATCACGCCCACCCCCAATATACGATTATTCTACCAAAAGAACGCAGAAAAAACAAGAGTGGAAGAAACATTTCTTGCCGTTATAATTTTCGGCGCCCTTCGATGAAGTATCGTTGGCAATTTTACTTTATTCGACTGCAAGACAACACCCCCGGCGCGGGCATCGACCCTGCTGTCGGGGGTATGTTATCTCTTATATCGCCGGACTCACTGACTTTTTCCCGGCCAGGGCGTAAGCCTGTCATGATCGACGATATACGCAGACCCCGCAAGAGCCGCAAGCGGAGCGTCTATGAGCGAGTCAGAATAAAACTCGTCCACGACGGCATCGGGGTACGCCTCGTACAATCGTCTAACCTTTTCCTTATTACTGCAATTTTCCCCGGTGATCCTGCCGGTGTGCTTATCCATTTTTGTGCAGAGCAGTCTGACTCCAAGCAGCTCGCATATCGGCGCAAGCAGGAACTCGGGCGACGCGGAGATTATAAGATCGTCATCCTGTTTTCTCTTAAGGTACCATTTTTCTATTCTGTCTGCGTTGTGTGTCCAGAATTCCGCGACCTCGCCGTCAACATCATCAAGGTACGGAAGAAACGCAAATATTTTCTCCTTCAGTTCCTTCGTGGTAGATAGCTTCAAAAGCTTTCCCACTCCCTTTACCGCCACTCCCGGCAGTATTCTGAATACAAGACGAGGATGCTTTTTCAGACAGGTGACGGTAAAAAGGTATGAGCTGTCCGGATTGAAAATCGTCTGGTCAAAATCGTAAACATTCATCACAGTACATAATAAACATAGTTTTCCTTACGGGGCTTCATTTCGGGTTCCTCGTCGGGGTAGCCGAGTATGCAGTTGCCTATTCCGATGTAATCACCCTCTATCCCCAATTTTGTCAGCAGAGCCTTGCCCTCATCGGTGTCAAAGACCTCTTTTGCTCTGTGGATCCAGCATGAGCCGAGGCCAACGGCCTTCGCCGCATTCATGAGATTTCCCATTACAAGGCTTCCGTCCTGCACGGCGTGCCTGCTGTTAGCGTCCGAAAGAACGACGAGCACAGTGGGCGCGCCGTAGAACGGGTCGGAGTCTGCCCCCATGACCGCTGCGTTCATCCCGGAGAGGAGCTTTACAGTCTCCCTGTCCTGAACGGCGACGATTATCGGCGACTGCCTGTTCATTCCCGTGGGGGCGCAGATGCCGGCAGAAAGCACCGCGTCAAGCTCCTCCCGGCTTATCTGTTCGGGCTTATAGCGGCGGATGCTGCGTCTGTTTTTGATGTCTTCAAGCGTTTTGTTCATGAAACTACCTCCAATTATCAGTTCCATTGTTTAACGGTTCGCGCTGCGTTAGCGGATGTATATACGAAAAGCAGAGTCTCAAGTATAATTGCAAGCCACAGTCCTCCGATACCGGCGAGCGACAGCGCAAGTACCAAAAGCTTCTCGATCACAAAGGCCATGATGTTCTGCAAAGCTATAGCGTTTGTGAAGCCGGCGATTTTGAATGTAAGCGGAAGCTTGCGTATATTATTGTCCATAATGATAACGTCCGCATGATCAATAGCCTCATATGTATTCATCGCGTCGAAGGCGATCCCCACGTCTGCACGCTCAAGTGCGGAGCCGTCGTCGGTACCGTTCCCGATAAAGGCAAGGGCGGATCTGCGCGGATCGGTCGCCATGAGATATTCTATCGCGGATATTTTCCCCGCCGGGCTCAGCTCGAACTTTACCATATCGAAGTTCAGCGCGGCGGCAACCGGTCGTGCGGATGACTTTACGTCACCGGTGAGCATAACAAGACTGCTCACCCCCTGATTTCTCAGCCCCTCAAGCGCGTCAAAGGCCTTACTTCTCACGCGGTCGCTTATAAGAAAGTAGCCGCGGTACTCTCCGTCTATCGCGACATGAATAGCCGCCCCTGGTTTATTCGGAACCTTATAGAGAATACTGTGATCAGTCAGGTGGGATGCCGTACCGACGAGCACAAGCTTTCCGTCAACATATGCCGAAACACCTTTTCCCGGTGTCTCGGTATAATCTGTCACTTTTTCCGCGGCTATACTGTCCGGGTCACCCGCACGACATATGGCTTCGGCAATCGGGTGCTTTGTATTCCGTTCGACCGTCGCGGCTATATTCAACAGTTCTTCCTCGGTTATTACTTCTGTATATACCTCGTCAATGACGAACTCTCCGTCGGTAATTATCCCGGTTTTTTCCGTGACCGCAGTGTGAGTTTTTGACAAAAGCTCTATCGCATCAAGCTGCTTTATAAAAATCCCGGCTTCGGCCGCTCCGAACACACCACCGGAATACGCCCTCGAAACAGAAAAAACAAGCGCGAACGGCTGCGACGCGACGAGGAAAGCTACCCCTGTCCGGAGCCAGCGCGACCAGTCGCCTGAGATGAGCGGCGGAACTACCGCGACGATAAGAGCAAGAACGACGATTACAAAAGTATATATTTTCCCGAATTTATCAATAAGGAACAGTCGCTTTGTCTTGTCGTCCGCGGAGTTGTTGACTGCCCGACGAAGCCTATGTGCCACAGAAGCAAGGCTGTCGCGCACGACCCGGATGTGAAGCGGCTTTGTCACATTTACACTGCCGGAGGGTATTTTCTTCCCGGGTGCGGCGTTGATCACGGGACCGTCACCCGTAAGCTTGTCGGATTTGAGTGAGCTTACCCCCTCAACAACGACACCGTCAAGAGGTACGGTTTCTCCGGGCTCAACGGTAATTATGTCCCCAACAACAATATCCTCGATCCGACAGACGGTCTCAGCGCCGTCGCGCTCCGCTCGTGCCGTGTTGGGCCAGATCTCATCGAACTCACGCGCCATTGTCCTGAATTTTGCCTCAACATAATCCCGGGCGAGAACACAAACTCTGTACGCGCAAAGCATAACGACAGCCTCAGAGCACTCCTGTAGTCCCATTGCCACGAGAGACGCAACGGAGAGAATGAGTTCAGGCTTTGTCAGCTCAAGCCCGGCCACCTCTTCGAGCGCCTTTATGAACACCGGATAACCGGCTATGACAAGAGGCACAATAAAGACCGCGACCCTCGCCCATCCGCCGAGTGGAATATATCGCATCAAAAGCACCATGGCAAAGGCCGCGGCTATGATCCCTATCTCCCCGGCAAAGCCCGACGAGATGAGCCGTGCGCGCGTCCTTCCCTCGGAAACGGCTCTCCTGCCGATCTGCTCGGAAGCATCCGGAGCTTTTCTCCGGGCAGCGCTCATTTTTTCTCTGGTTTTGATGTGCTTTCCCATATATCTACGCTCCAAAAAATACTGTTCTGATTATATGATAAACGCCGTTACTTGTCAATTTCGGTTTCTTTTATGTGTGCAAAGCAGGAGCAGCGCGACACTCGCGGTACCGAGGAGCACACCGAAAGAATCTATGCACACATCGGAAAAGCTGCCGCTTCGCCCCGGCACGAAGGTTTGGTGCCATTCGTCGGAGCAGGCGTATATAAATCCCAGCAACAGCCCGGAAATAACGGCGTTTCTTTTCGTTCGGCACAGCTCGTTAAAAAGGAGCGTACCGGTAACGCCAAGGCAAAAGAATTCAAATATATGGGCAAGCTTCCTGATATCGTGGTTTGCACCATCACCGGTAATTTCTGGAAAAAGTCGGGCTACAATGCTTCCGAGCCCGGTCGAGAGAAATCCGTCACTGAGTGAGGCGGATAGCCGTGCGTCCTGTGCGCTCAGCAGGAATATCGCCGTCATGATACCCAGCGTCATCAGTGCGTATATGATTATTCTGATATGCTTTCCTGTTTTCATGTTTGTCCGCTCCCAGAATTTCATCTTTATTATAACGTCGCGGCGTGCGAAGTTCAAGCGCGGAGCATAATTGCAGCATCGGATTTTTTTCGCCAGAAATTTACTTGAGTGTTTTTGAATATATCCGACGATGCGGCAAAAGATAAGCACGGGCCGAAACCCAAATCACAAACAAAAGGAGATGCAAACTATGTCTACCAATTCCAGTAATCGTCTCGTCAATCCTTCTGCACGCGATGCAATGGATAAGTTCAAGATGGAGGCCGCTTCCGAAGTCGGCGTCAACCTCAAGAACGGTTATAACGGCGATCTCACCAGCAAGCAGGCCGGTTCTGTCGGTGGTCAGATGGTCAAGAAGATGATCGAGGCCTACGAGAACGGCATCAAGTAAGCGATCTTTCGGTTAAAAGCCACAGGGAGAAGTTCCCTGTGGTTTTTCTTGTATGCCGGGCGCAAGTGGTATATAATGCCCCTATCACAGTCCGGAGGTGCGTATGAGCAGGTCGAACCCTCAGCAGGAAAAAGTCCATACCCTGATATTCCTTGCCGTGCTCGTCGTGGGTGTTTTTGTCCGCGTGTGGCGGTTCGGCTCTGTTCCGGGTGGGCTAAACCAGGACGAGGCTTTCGCCGGGTACGAGGCATGGTCGCTCCTTAATTACGGCACCGACAGCGCCGGGTATCGCTTCCCTGTTTATCTCACGGCGTGGGGCAGTGGCATGAATGTGCTCAACTCGTATCTTATGATACCATTTATTGCCCTTTTCGGGCTTGAGGTATGGGTCATTCGTCTGCCACAGCTTATAGTGGCGTGCCTTACGCTCCCTGCTGTTTACGGTATTGCCCGCCGTATCCTTGACCAACGGCTTGCTCTGATGACAATGTTCCTCCTTGCCGTGTGTCCGTGGCATATTATGCTTGCGCGTTGGGGACTTGAATCGAATCTCGCCCCGGGCTTTCTGATGTTCGGGTTATATTTTTTCATCCGTGGGCTTGATGACGAAAGATTTCTCATCCTCTCGGCCGCGATGTACGGGCTGTCGCTGTACTGTTATGCCACGATCTGGCCATTCGTGCCGCTGATCATTCTCCTCCAGTGTATTCATGCTGTACGCATAGGCAGACTCAGGCTAAGCGCCTGTTCGGTTATTTCGTTGCTGATACTTGGGCTTTTGGCTCTTCCGCTCATACTGTTTCTTGCGGTCAACTACGGACTTATCGGCGAACTGTGCCTGCCGTTTATTTCCGTGCCGAAGCTTCTGTATATGCGTTCGGACGAGATTTCGTTTTCCCGATTTTTTGAAAATCTGAGTAATGGACTGAGGATGCTTTTGGCTCAGTCGGACGGTTTAAAATGGAACAGTGCGGGGATTTTCGGCCAGCTCTACCCGTTTTCCATTGTGTTTGAACTGATCGGGCTCGGGTTTTGTATTTCGCGGTATATCAGATCGCTCAAGGCGCACAGCTTCTCAGGTGAAGTTTTTATCTTGATACAGCTTTTTGCCGCGTTTCTTCTGATGGGACTTATCAGCGTAAACGTTAACCGCGTAAACATCATATTCATCCCCCGCGTTATGCTTGCCGCATATGGCGTAAGGAGTATTGAGGAATTGTCGATGAGGGCAGCAGCTCCTCTCATCTGCACCGTCTATGCTGTTTTCTTCCTCTTGTTTGCGTCGTATTACTTCGGTGAATATAATTCGCAGATATCATTCCGCTTCGGCGACGGTATCGGCGAGGCTGTCAGTGCCGCGCTTGAAATCTCCGACAGAATTTATGTAAGCGACGACATTTTATATCCCGTGATACTTTTCTATTCAGAGACACCGACCGATGAGTTCCGGGACAGCGTCGTGTACTACAGCTATCCCGCAGCTTACCTTCGTGCAAGGTCCTTTACGCGCTTTGAATTTACAGGGCTTGACGGAGAATTACATCGGGACGGAGTGTATATACTCAGCCAGTATGACGACAGAACGAGCTTCATTGAAGCCGGGTTCACTGTCACGGAATACGGCTTTGCGGCGCTCGCGTACCCATAAATAAATGCGTGAAACATTGGCGTTTCACGCATTTATTTTATCTTATCATGGCGGTGAATTCTTCCTCGGTGATAATTTTTATACCGAGGCTTTCCGCTTTGGTAAGCTTACTGCCGGCGTTTTCGCCCGCAAGAACATAGCTTGTCTTTTTCGAGACGGAAGAGGAGGTCTTGCCGCCGAAGCTTTCAATGATCTCCGACGCCTCGTCCCGCGTAAACGAGCCGAGCGTTCCAGTAAGCACAAAGGTAAGTCCCGCAAAGCGGCCGTCCTTTTTTTCCTCATGGCTCATGAAGTCAACACCGGCCTCCCGTAGGCGCTCGATAAGATGGTGCGACTGCGGATTTGAAAACCATTCGATGATGAAGCCGGCGGTGATATCTCCTATATCCGGTATTTTTGTAAGTGTCTCCGCATCCGCCAGCATTAGGCTGTCAAGATTATCAAACCAGGAAGCAAGAACCTTTGCCGCCTTCTGCCCGACCTGACGTATACCGAGCGCGCATATGAGGCGTGCAAGTCCCGCGCCCTTACTTTTTTCAATGGCCGCGATCAGCTTCAGAGCAGACTTTTCGCCCATACGCTCAAGGGCGGAAATTGACTGCGGCTCAAGATAATACAGGTCTGCCGCGGAATCAACGAGGCCGTTATTTATGAGAAGCTCGCAGACGGATATCCCCAGTCCCTCAATGTCCATAGCCTCACGGGAGGCAAAGTGCGCTATATTGCGCAGACGCTGAGCGGGACACTCGGGGCTTGTGCAGCGCAGTGCCGCCCCATCCTCGTCCCTGACGACCGGCGAACCGCATTCGGGGCAGACGGACGGCATCACGAATGGAACAGTGCCCTCGGGTCTCTTCGACTTATTGACAGAGAGAACCTCGGGAATAATTTCTCCGGCCTTTTGCAGAAGAACAGTATCCCCAATGCGAAGTTCGAGACGGTCAATATTATCCTGATTGTGCAGTGTCGCCGCAGAGACCGTCGTTCCCGCAAGGCGGACAGGCTCAACTATCACCTTCGGCGTGAGAACCCCGGTACGCCCGACCTGAACGACGATATCAAGCACACGGCTTTCCTTTTTTTCGGGCGGATATTTGAACGCCACGGCCCATCGCGGAGCCTTTGCGGTGCTGCCCAGCATTGTGCGCTGGTCAAGGGAGTTTATCTTTATCACAGCGCCGTCCATGTCATATGGCAGTTCTCCCCTGTTTTCACCCAGCCATTCGATACGCTCAACACAGTCCCGGATGTTATCATATCTCTTATACGGCACCACCGGAAAACCCATTTCCCGCATGGCGTCAAGGGTTTCCGCGTGAGTGGAATACTTTCCGTCGGAGCTGTACTGCATATTAAAGCAGATTATATCCAGCTTACGCGAGGCGGCAACCTTCGGGTCAAGCTGTCGCATTGAGCCGGCGGCGGCGTTGCGGGGATTTGCAAGCAGAGGCTCGCCGTTTATCTCCCGCTCGGCATTCAGTTCCTCAAATACCTTTTTGGACATATAGACCTCTCCTCTGACAACAAGACGCTCGGGAGCGTTTTCTATGTGCAGAGGCAAGGAGCGGACCGTGCGCAGGTTTTCCGTAACATTTTCACCGACATAGCCGTCGCCACGGGTGGCACCGCGGACAAAGACTCCGTTCTCATATTCAAGAGACATGGAAAGGCCGTCGATCTTCGGTTCAACGGTGTAATCGTGCCGTGCTGACAATGCACCATCCATTCTGTCTCCGAAGGCGTACAGTTCTTCATATGAGAACACATCTGTCAAGCTCTCGAGCGGCACCTGATGGCGAACCTGTTCGAATTGGGAAAGCGCCTCTCCCCCGATGCGCTGTGTCGGAGAATCCGGCGTGATAAGCTCCGGGTTCTGTGCCTCCAGCGCCTTGAGCCGGTTCATCATCATGTCGTATTCATAGTCCGAAATAACAGGTGCGTCGAGTACATAATACAGCTTGCTGTGATACTCAAGCTCTCTGCGAAGCTTCACTATCTCCTTTTGTGCGTCCATTTGTCTCTCCTGTTCTATTCTACATTCAAGTATGTGTCAGGTACCTTTCCGACGATCACGGTGTCGGCGATCAGCACCTCGGTTGTAACATTCGCGGTGCGCTTGCACCACGGGATAAGAACATTTACGTCAACATTCACGACGAGTGTTATCTGGTGCTTGCTCTGGTTGATACCGGCAGTGACAACAGTGTTATTGAATCCGACCGTTGATGTCGTCTCGACGATTATCTTTACCGGTATCTTGGGTCCCTTTCCCATGAGAAAGCTTATCCCGCTCAGATTTCCGGCTGGTATCTCCACGGAAACGGTGTTGTTGTCCGTCGCACCCACCACGCGCTCAAGCACCTGCGCGGAAAGCCTGTTTATTCGCGCCATATTGCTGCTTATCGCAGTGACCTCCCCGGTATCGTTTTTCTCAAAGGTAACAAAATAATCTCCGCTGTAATCCTCTTCCTGCATTATCTGCGCTATGGCTCTATTCACGCTGACCGTGACTACATCGCAGGCATCGGAGACCGCTATGTCTGCCGCAAGCTCCTGAAAGAAGAACGCCGAACTGAACACAAGCAGCAACGCGGAAGTGATAAGCAGGAAAAGAGTAAAGCCCTTTTCCTTTCGCTTCACGCCGTACTGCACCGAGGTATGCGCGCGGCGGCCGAGCAACCGTCTAAAATACATGGAGTCACCTCCTCCATGTATTATATGTTTTATTTGTCCAGCATTGAACTTACCGCCATCATTATGCCGAGCTTTCCCGATTCATAGGTGAGTCCGCCCTGCATATAGGCGATATACGGCGGGCGAACAGGACCATCCGCCGAAAGCTCTATAGATGAGCCCTGAATAAACGCTCCCGCCGCCATAATAACGGGACAGTCGTAGCCGGGCATTGCCCACGGCTCGGGGGTAACATACGAGTCAACGGGGGCGCCTGCCTGTATGCCGAGACAGAAACGTCTCATATTCTCCGCGCTCCCGAGGCGTATCATCTGGATGATATCGGAACGCTTTTCATCCGCCGCGGGTGATGTGTCGATGCCGAGGCGTTTCATCATCGCTGAGCAGAAAACTGCGGTCTTGAGCGCCTGAGCCACGGTGTGCGGTGCCATAAAGAGCCCCTGATACAAAAGGCGGTTGTTGCCGAGCGTCGATCCGCACTCCCCTCCTATGCCCGGCGTGGTGAGACGCATTGCCGCATTTTCAACAAGATCCTTTCTCCCCGCGATATAGCCGCCTGTAGGTGCAATACCGCCGCCGGGATTTTTGATAAGAGAGCCCGCGATTATATCCGCGCCGACATTAGTCGGTTCTATGACGTCGGTAAACTCACCGTAGCAGTTATCGACCATAATGACCACGGACGGATCCACGGATTTGACCGCGGCGCATATCTCGCCTATCTGCTCCACGGTGAGTGCAGGACGGTCATCGTAGCCGCGTGAGCGCTGTATCATTACTGCCGTGACCTTTTCATCGGCAACTGCGGTCTTTATAGCGTCAATGTCGGGAGTTCCGTCGGCTCTGAGGTCTACCTGCGCGTAGTCAACGCCGTAAAATTTTAGCGAGCCGTGGCAGTCGCCGGTAATTCCGATAGCGCTTCGCAGCGTGTCATAGGGCATACCCGTGACCGCAAGGATCGTGTCGCCGGGCTTAACAGTCGCGAACATGGCCGCAGTCAATGCGTGAGTGCCGTTTACGAAGTTTATCCTGACGAGCGCAGATTCCGCGCCGAATATCTGGGCATATATTCTGTCGAGGGTTTCGCGGCCGAGATCGTCATAGCCGTAGCCGGTCGTCCCGGCAAAGCAGCTCTCCGACACACGGTTATCCTGAAAGGCCTCCATTACCTTGCGGGTATTCTTCTCCGCAACAGCGTCAATGCTCCGAAATATGTCGCGTATATCCTTTTCGGCCTCCTCGGCCAAGGTATAAACTTCCGGTTTAATGTCAGATATTTTCATCATTCAAGCTCCATTACTATTTTTTTGAAATATTTTCCGCGCTCGGCGAAATTTTTGAATCTATCAAAAGCGGCGCACGCGGGTGAGAGCAGCACCGTGTCGCCCTCCTCCGCCGAGGCTGAGGCGGCAAGAACGGCATCCTTGAAATCGTCTATCAGCTTTACTTCAAGTCCGCTGTCTGGGTAATAACGTGAGTTCTCTATGGCCGCTTTAATTTTTTCTGCCGTGTCTCCGGTAAGAAAAACGCTCTTCGCATGACAGCAAAGCTCGTCCCCGAGCCCATCAAACGGGATATGCTTATCGTAGCCTCCGGCAATGACGATAGGACGGTGTATCGAATGAAGCCCCGCCGAGGTTCGCGTGGGACTTGTGCCGATGGAGTCATTGACATAGGTAACACCGCGCAGGACTCTCACCTGTTCAAGCCTGTGTTCAACTCCCTGAAAGCTCATTGCCACGCTACGACAGATGTCATCTCCGACAAGGCCGTCAGTTGCAGCAAAGGCGGCAAGATAGTTGAGCACATTGTGCTCGCCGGGCAGCTTTATCTCGTCTGTACGCATTATCACGGTGCTCTCTCCGCCATGCGCGCGGTAGATGACGCCGTCTTTTGCGTATGTACCGTCGGAAACACTTGCCTTATCCGAGAAATGCATGATCGGCGAATGTGCGTTTCGGCTGTAGTAATCTGTTTGGCCGTCGTCACTGTTGAGCACGAGAAGATCATTTTCTCCCTGCTGTGCAAAGATCGCCATTTTCGCGTCTATGTAGTCCTGATAGTCCTTGTGTTTATCAAGATGGTTCGGCGAAATATTGGTTATAACGGCTCTGTTCGGGTGACATCTCATGCTGTGGAGCTGAAAGGAACTGAGCTCAAGCACCGCGATATCGTCCTTTCCGATCTGCGGCACCTCGCAGAGCAGAGGGTTTCCTATATTCCCGCCGAGGTGAACAGTGTAGCCCGCCGCCTTCAGGAGCTCTGAGATGATCGTGGAGGTGGTGGTTTTGCCGTCACTGCCCGTAACGGCTATCGTACGGCAGGGGCACAGTGCGAAAAACACTTCCATCTCCGATGTCAGTACGCTCCCGCTCTCGACCGCTTTCACAAGATGGGGGGCAAACGGCATAAGCCCGGGTGTACGGAAAATAACATCGTGGTCAAGCCCCTCAAGGTAATTCTCCCCGAGTCTGAGCTTTGCGCCCATGTTGATAAGCTCGAGCGCATCCATGCCAAGAGCCTCGATACCGCGCTTATCGCATACGCTAACGTCGCACCCGCAGCAGAGGAGCAGACGTATAAGCGGCATATTGCTGACTCCCGCGCCGATGACCGCAATGCGTTTATCCTTAAGTGAGTTTATATAGTCTGTCAGAGTCAATACGATTCGCCTCACACATTAATTATAACTGAGATATTATATAGCTTTTGAGCTTCTTTTACAAGAAGATATTGACTTGATCCCGGAAATTGATTAAAATACGCTCTGTGAGCAGGCCGAACGACCGCGGGTACAGGCCGAAAGGCCGTACATGAGGAAAGTCCGGGCTCCACAGGGCAAGGATAACGGGTAACGCCCGCCAGGGGTGACCCTCGGACAAGTGCAACAGAAATATACCGCTTCGCGCTCTGCGCGTAGTAAGGGTGGAAAAGTGAGGTAAGAGCTCACTCGCCGCATGGAGACATGTCGGTGCTGTAAACTCTATCCGGAGCAACACCGTGGGAGAACGCATGGCCTGCCCGGCCGTTCTCGGGAGGTGGCTTGAGCCTGTCAGCAATGACAGGCGTAGATAGATGGTCGTTTAAGACAGAACCCGGCTTACAGACCTGCTCATGCAAAAACCGTCGGATGCGTTCCGGCGGTTTTTCTTTCGTGTTTCTTGTTCAAAACACTTGATTTTTATTCCACTATGGCATATAATAATTCCACATTTGAACAAAGCGATTTATGACAAATGTTGTCCGGGTCTACCAGCCTGAGCCTTGTCATTACGCATATGTTCTTGATTACAGCTTTTTACCTGCGAGAGTGAACGCGGGCTATTTTTCGTTCTCTTTTCCGGGTTTTCGGTGCATTTATGTTTCATTTCAGATATCATAAAGAAAGATTTTGAACACAAGGAGCGATTCTTATGAGCCTGACAAGAAAGCAGTTTGACATTCTGGAGATCCTTGCCGAAAGCGGCGAAGCTCTCAGCCAGCGCCAGCTTGAGCTTAAAACCGGATACTCTCTCGGCACGGTGAACAAAACCTCGAAGGAGCTCACAGAGCTCGGTTTCATTGATGACGGTGCCATCACGCTCAAGGGCATGGACGCGCTTGAGCCCTACAAGGCCAAGCGTGCCGTATTTATCGCCGCGGGCTTCGGTTCCCGTCTCGTGCCTGTGACGCTCAACACCCCAAAGCCTCTTGTGCGCGTGAACGGGAAGCGTATCATCGACACGCTGATAGACGCCGTACTTGAGGCCGGGATCGACGAGATATTCATCGTGCGCGGCTATCTCGCAGAGCAGTTTGACCAGCTTCTTTACAAATACCCCATGATAAAGTTCATCGAAAACCCCATCTATAATGAGTCGAACAACATATCCTCCGCGCTTGTTGCAAGGTATCTCATGCAGAACACCTATGTTTTCGAGTCCGACCTTGTTATCTCCAACCCGAAGATAATACGGAAATACCATTACCGTTCGGAGGTCCTCGGCATATGGAAGGAGCGCACTGACGACTGGTGTCTCGCGGTGGACAAGGACGGCTGTGTAACTGACGAAAAAATTGGCGGACTGAACTGCTACCAGATGGTCGGTATATACTACTGGAACGAAAACGACGGGAAAAAGCTCGCCTCTCACCTGAAGGAAGCCTACGATATGCCCGGTGGAAAGGAACGCTACTGGGAGACCGTCCCCAATCAGGTCTTTAAGGGGCAATACAAGGTCGAGGTCAGACCCTGTCGTGATGATGATATCGTCGAGATCGACACCTTCAGAGAGCTTAAAATGATAGATAAGACCTATGATGTCTGAGAATGGAGCGTTTTATGGCAAACGAAAATAAGAATACCGAGCTGAAAAAAGAGCTCAACCCCCTGAACGTGTGGGCCATTGCCTTCGGCTGTATAATCGGTTGGGGCTCGTTCATCAACCCCGGGAAGAAGTTTCTTCCCAATTCAGGTGTTGCCGGCGCCGCGATAGCCATGGTTCTCGGCGCACTGGTCATGGTTATAATTGCCTCAAGCTACGCATACATGGTGCCGAAATACCCCTCCGCAGGCGGGGAATTCACCTTTGCCAAGCATTGCTTCGGAAATAAGGCCGCGTTTGTCTGTGGCTGGTTTCTCGTGGCGGCCTACCTCACAAACGTACCGATGAACTCAACCGCGATCGCTCTTATCGTAGACGGGTTGGACCGCGGCAACGACATTCTCAAATGGGGATTTCATTACTCCATCGCCGGATTTGACGTATGGCTCGGTGAAATGCTGCTCGCCATGTGTATACTGGTGCTGTTTGGGATACTGAACATAGTCGGTGTGAAAAAGGCCGGATTCGTTCAGACCGTGCTTGCGACGCTTCTTGCGATCTGTGCGTTCACGCTCTGTATCTCCGCGCTCTGTTCGTCGAAGGCAAGCTCGATAAATATGCAGCCCATATGGGGTTTTGATCGCAAGGCTGCTGTTGCCGCAGGCGTGACCGCCGATGTTTCACAGTTTGTCCACGAAGGCGGCACGGGTATCTTTTCCGCGATACTTGCGACCTTTGCAATAGCTCCGTGGGCATTTGTAGGCTTTGACGCTATCCCCCAGGCCGCCGAAGAATTCAAGTTCTCCCACAAAAAGGTCATGGGCATTATGGTCGTGGCCATTGCTTTCGGTTGCTTTGTTTATGTCTCCAACAACACAGTCGCGGCAGCCGCACTCGAAAACTGGCCCGAGAGAGTGCTTGCCGGCGAGTGGGTTCTGCTCGTCGCGGCCGAGGAGCTGTTGGGTGATTTCGGGCGCGTTCTGCTCGGAGTCGGCGTTTCCTGCGCGGTGCTTTCGGGTATCATGGGGTTCTATCTTGCTTCGTCGAGACTGATGTATTCCATGGCACGCGACGGTTTTCTGCCTGCATGGTTCGGAGTTCTCGACGAGAAGCACGGCACGCCGAAAAATGCGGTCATCTTCTGCATCATCATCTCACTCTCCGGGCCTATTCTCGGGCGTGAGGCTCTCGGCTGGTTTGTTGATATGAGTGCTATAGGTGCATCTATAGGGTACTTCTTCACAAGCGCGTCAACGCTTGTCACGATGAAGCTCGATAAGGACGGTTCACGCACATCGCACATTCTCGCCGCAATAGGAGTTATCTTTTCCGTGATATTCATGATACTTCAACTCATTCCGATATCCGGTCTTAGCGGTGTACACTTCGGGAAAGAGTCATACATAATGCTCCTTGTGTGGGTAGCGCTCGGTTTTGTGTTCTATTTTTGCCGCCGCGACAAAGCCAAATAAACGGCTTTTATTACGAAAGGACAGTTTTCTTGACAAAAGCCACTTGTCATGACGGGAGTCATGTGGTAAAATACATCCCGTTAATATTCGTTTTAACCAATTACTAACATATACGAGGAGCTGTTAACATGTCCGGACATTCCAAGTGGCACAACATACAGAAGACGAAGGGCGCTGCCGACGCGAAGCGCGCACAGGCGTTTACAAAAATCGCCCGTGAAATGATAGTCGCCGTTAAAGAGGGCGGCGGCGGTGATCCGCGCAGTAACTCAAGACTCGCCACCGTCATAGCGAAGGCCAAGGCCGCCAATATGCCCAACGACAACATAAAGCGCACCATCGACAAGGCTCTCGGCTCCGGCAGCACCGAGAACTATGAAAAAGCAGTCTACGAGGGATACGGCCCCTGCGGAGTAGCCGTCATTGTTGAGACCATGACCGACAACCGCAACCGCACTGCCGGTGAAATGCGTCATTATTTCGACAAATACGGCGGAAACATGGGTGCCGCGAACTGCGTTTCCTGGTCCTTTGACCGCAAGGGCGTTATCGTTATTGACAATGAGGACGAGGAGCTCGACGAGGACACTGTCATGATGGATGCTCTGGAGGCCGGCGCGGCCGACTTCGAGGCGGACGGCGCGGTAATGACCGTCTACACTGCCGAGGATGACGTTGCCGCCGTTTCCGAGGCGCTTACTACCGCGGGCTATAAGCTTCTCTCCGCCCAGGTCGAGATGCTCCCCCAGAACGGCTATATCAAGCTCACCAGTGAGGACGATATAAAGAATATGCAGAAGATGCTCGATATGTTCGAGGATAATGACGATGTTCAGAACGTCTGGCACAACTGGGAAGACGCCGAATAAATTTTTTGACAAGCGCGGTTGAAAACCGCGCTTGTGTGTCATGTGGGAGTTTTTCCCGATACATTCACAGCAGAGGAGAAAATTTGATGTCAATACCGGAAGGGATAAGCGCACTTTTTATCGGGCCGCTTTCCTTATTTTTTGAAATAATATATTCTTTTGTAGACAGGTTTTTTAATAATCCCGGTGTTTCAATAGTCTTTCTCAGCCTTGCTATGAATTTTTTGGTTCTCCCTCTGTATCGACGTGCCGATTCAATGCAGGAGGAACAGCGCGAGGAAGAGAATAAGCTTGAACGCTGGGTCACTCATATCAAGAAAACCTTTTCCGGCGACGAGCGCTTCATGATGCTCCAAACGTATTATCGCCAGAATGATTACACGCCGCTAAATGCGCTCAAGGGTTCTGTTTCTCTGCTCCTTGAAATTCCGTTTTTTATTGCCGCCTACAAGTTTTTATCCAACCTTGCCGCTTTGAGCGGAGTCGGATTCGGCCCCATAGCCGATCTTTCTCTTCCCGATAACCTGATACGGATAGGCCGAGTTTCCATAAACGCGCTGCCGATTCTTATGACGGCGATCAACATTCTCTCTGCGGCTGTTTACATGAAGGGCTTCCCTCTCAAGAGCAAGCTCCAGATGTACGGTATGGCGCTGATATTCCTTGTCCTTTTATATACCTCGCCTGCCGGACTGGTTTTTTACTGGACGATGAATAATGTTTTTTCTTTGCTGAAAAACATTTTTTATAAGCTCAGCGACCCCGGAAAGGTTCTGCGTATCTGTGCGTCATGTTTGGGGATAGCACTGTTTTTATTGGGACTGTTTGCCCCTTTGCCGTCGCGAAAGACCGAGGTTTTTGTTTTCGCTCTTGCTCTTGTACTCCAGTTGCCCATGATTATTTCACGCTTAAAGCTCTCCTTTGGGCACACCTTTGATGCCCTGCCGTCATCAAGTGCGCTCTTTTTTATATCCGCTCTTTTCCTTTCCGTATTCACGGGCGCCCTTATCCCTTCGGCAGTGATTTCTGCGTCTCCTATAGAATTTGTAAACTACCTTGACTACTTTTCTCCGCTGAATTACATCCTTAATTCCCTGCTGCTCAGTCTCGGTACCTTTGTTGTATGGTTTGGAATTTTTTACTGGATATCCGATGAACAAAAACGAAAGCTTTTCAGCTTTAGCATGGTGTTCCTTTCCGTTACGGCCGTGACGGACTATCTGTTTTTCGGGACGAAGTACGGTCTTATCAGTTCGACTCTCAAGTACGATATTGATCCTTCTTTTTTGGCTTCGGATAAAATAATCAATATCCTCGTTATAGTGCTCCTGCTTCTTGCTTTGTTTTTCATATACAGGAAAAGTATCGGTGCGGTCAGGGTTATGTGTGTTTCTCTCATGCTGGCGGCCGCGGGGATATCCTGCATTAACGCGGCAAAAATCAACAACGAATTAACCCCGGTGATGGCCTCTATCAGCTCCGATAACGCCGATGTTTTCAATCAGCCGGAAATCACCCTGAGCAGGGACGAGCCCAACGTAGTTATTATAATGCTTGACCGTGCATTGGGCGGCTTCGTTCCGTTCATTTTTGAAGAACGCCCTGAACTTGTCAAAAAGTTTGACGGATTTACATATTATTCAAACACGCTGAGTTTTTCCACGAACACGATTTCCGCCTCATCTTCACTGTTTGGCGGATATGAGTACACCCCCGAGAGCATGAACGACAGAGAGAGTGAGCTTCTTGTTGACAAGCACAATGAGGCGCTTCGTGTCCTGCCGACGCTTTTTGATGAAAGCGGTTATGCGGTCACGGTTTGCGATCCTCCTATGGCCGGATACAGTTGGTTGCCTGATTTGAGCATATACAATGATCTTGAGAACGTGAAGGCGTATGTTACTAAGAACAAATTTCTCTCCGAGGATCTAAACCCCGAGCTTCAGAAAAGGACGAAGCTCAAAAGAGACTTATTCTGTTACGGTCTTTTCAGGATATCACCGGTTTTCTTACAGCCTGCCATATATAACAACGGCCTCTATAACACAACGGATGTAATCAATTCCAGTTGTACGGCTCAGGTAAATGACGGGCTTTCCACGGCATACGGAACATATCCCGAGCTTGCCGACTCCTATAAGATTCTTGAATCAATGTCAGATTTTACGAATATTGTAAACTCTGATTCCGGTTGCTTTTTAATGATGAGCAACGACCTGACCCATTCACCCGGGATTTTACAGACGCCGGATTATACCCTGGAAATGGCCGTCGATAACACCGACTATGATTCGTTGCACTATGTCAGGTATTCACCCGACGGCCGCACTCTGATAATGGACGACACATTTTTCCTCGGTCACTATAATTCAAATATGGCATCAATGATTCTGCTCGGAAACTGGTTTGATTATTTGCGTGAAAACGGAGTTTACGACAACACCCGTATCATCATTGCCGCCGACCACGGCTACGACGGATTTGACGGCTGTGAGCAACTGATATCGGAGGAGGGCGCGCCCGAGGAGTCCTCCGCATTTCATTCGCTTTTAATGGTGAAAGATTTCAACTCTACCGGCTTCACTACAAATAGCGATCTTATGACAAACGCGGATGTCCCGTTCCTCGCGGCAGATTCCTTAGTTGACGCAATAAATCCGTTTACCGGAAATTCCCTCGACGGCCGCAGTAACAAGGATTCACAACTGCGTTTGGTCTACAGTGTCGGAGACGATACATCCGATACAGAGTTTAATATTATTAAAAGCTTCCTTTATATTCCCGATGCACCCGCCGGAGAAAGATGGGTAAGTGAAAGATAAGTTATAGCCCGTAGGAGCTCCTACGGGCTGTATTACTGTTCTGCTAATTAAAGCTTTTATGGTGTGCTTTCTATCGACAGTTGTTTATGCTTCTCTATAAGATAGTCTACGGTTCTTGTCGCGCCTTCGCCTATGTGCGCCCATGTTTCGGCGCGTGCGATATCTCTCGCATCCTTGTAGTGCGTCTCGCTCAGGCACTCGTCGATAAGCTCCCTGATGTGCTCGAAATTATCCTGAGTGAGCTGTTTGCCGATCTTGGGAAGTGTGGAAAAAGTCCACATTTCATCATCTATCCAGCAGGCATCATACGGAGACTTGTCAAACTGCGTGTCGGCATAAATTACCGGTCTGTCAAACACAAGCGCAAAATCAAATATAACGCCGGAAAAGTCCGATATAAGGATATCCGAACGCTCAAGGACATTGAAGTTGTCGTTGTCCCGGTTCCACTCAAGTCGATCGCTGTCCGGGTATGCTGACATGAGCGACTCCATAAGCTCCTTTTCCGAGGTGAATGACTGCGGATGAGGACGGATGATTATATGATATCCGGTTGCGAGGAGTGCGTCAATGATCTTGCCCCCGAAGCGGCGAAGTATCGCGCTCTCGCCCCACGAGGGCGCAAGAAGCACTGTTCTCTCATGCTCCGTGACAGGCGATGCGCTCTTTCTCCTATTGAGCATGGCGTCGGTATACGGCTGGCCGACGATGGGAAGTTCCTTTGCGGGGAGGTTTCTCAGCTCTTCAAGCTTCCTTACCTGTTCCACCTGATACTCGCCCGAGAGGAGGATAGCATCATAATAATCTATACCGAACATTCTGTAAATCGTTATATCGCTGACCGCATGGGGAATATGCGCATAGAAGCTTATGTCCTTAGAGCGCTTCCACTGGTAGACATCCAACCCGGGCGTACTTGAGAGGAGTATATCCGCCCTGAACATATTGAGCTTTGCAAACGCCTTGTTGCCCTCTCCGATAAATTCGCACCTGACATTGCTGTATTCCTTCGCAAGCGCGGGGTCGTCGGGAGAGGAGGTCATGTAGAGCACACTGCAACCGCGCTTTTCAAACTCGTCGCAGATCGGTTCAAATACGTTCCAGTATCGCTTACTGTCGGAGAAGACGGCAAAATCTACCTTGTTCTCCGCCACACGGCGCTCCTTTCCTGCGGAAAGGTAGAACCTCAGCTTTACGAAAAGATTTCTCAACGCATATACAGCCGCGCCGAGAACTCCGATCAGTATGGTAAAGAGCATACTGCCTGTGCCGGGGTCTATATAAAACCGCATAACGCTTTCTCCTTATCTCGTCATTACGAAATATCATCTGTATAATACCATTAATGGCAAATAAAGTAAACAGCAAAAGTTCCTTTTCGGGAGCCTTTGCTGTATGTTTGTGTTGGCTTCAGGTTGATTTAGGTATGAGAAGCAGCTTGCCCTGCATATCCCCGATATCGTTCATGGCCGTTATACGTTCGACGCAGGAGTGATACTTCTTTGCGAGCTCCCACACACTCTCGTTTTCAGCCTTGACCAGTGTGAGCGCCGGAAAAGCTTCGAAATCATATGGCTTATCATCGTCCGACAAAACGGAGCTCACCGAAGAGAACTCCGAATACGCGCACTTTGTACAGCTCAGCTCAACCGAGATATGGGCATCAATCGTATTCCCGTCGAGCCTCATATAGGTATCCCCGAGTCTTGCGCTCAGTATTCTCCCGTCGGCGGGGCATTCTCCGTCGGCGTCAATAATACGTCTCACGGCGGATATGCTTCCGCTTTTTGTGCGATACAGCACATCCGCGCTGACGTTACAGGAGAGCTTCGTCTGCTGCTGTGTCACCTGATTGAGCGAGGTAAGTATGCACAGTACATCGCCGCAGTCCTCAGAGGTGTTGATTCGTTCATCCTTATTGAGCTTTATGAGCTGAGTCTCGGAAGTGGTAGTATGCTGCCGCACCTCCATTTTGCACTGTGTCGGAAGCTCGTTACTGTATACATCGGTTATGTAATTCACACAGCTCCTGCACCGGCTGACGGCCTGAGTGACCGCGTGTATCTCGGCGTCAAGAGTCTTTTCCCCGTTTATGTTATCAATAAGATCGTAGTACGCCGATGTCATGGTTATATAGGCGGTACAGCCCTCGGTGTTCTCGCGCCCCGTGTCTATTATCTGCGAGAACGGCGCGGAAAACTGCGCGGTTATCGGGTAGCACTCCCCTGCCGTCATGTAGCAGACATTCAACTCCGTGGTGCCTTTTACGATCATTTTGCTTCCTATCACCTGCGTATCCGATACATTCATATCAGCACGGCAGAAAACGAGCTTCTCCGGCAAAGGCTTACCCGCCGGAAAAACAAACTGCTCGTTTGCGGCAAGGGTTTTTTCACAGACGGCATTTATGAGCATGATCTCGCGTTGCTCGTAGCGCGTATGCAGTGCGATGCTCCCGTCCTCCGGAAGTGTGTTTTCTATACACACGCTCTCCTCACGATAGCAGCTCAGCTCCCCGCTTATTTCAAACACGACCGACACCTTACGCGGATTGAGTATTCTTGCCTCGGAATTTACGATATTCAGCGATATCTGAGATACGATATCCGCGTCTGCATCAGTCAACTCATACTCAATATTGAAAGCGCGGGAAACCTTTACAAATGAAACGCTCTCCTCCCCCTCGGTTATATACAGAAGCACGGCGGCGGCCTCCCCGCTGACAGACACTCCGCGTGAGGTAACGTCCTTGCTTTTCAGGAGGACCTCTGTCTGCACGGAGACTATTCGGCCGATGTCATCATTGGTATCGGGGACAACGCTTTCTATGCTCTCCTGAACTCTTTTTGTCTGGTGATACACCTCGCAAAAGGCGCTGACTTTTTTATTTTCAAAGCATATTTCCATAATAAACTCTCCTTGCTGTACAGTTTGTACAACATATGCTTTCGCCCCGGAGATTATTACGGGCGTATCACCCTGAGAAGAATTTTCGCGATGAATTTCGGCATTTTAATAATATAGATATTCATTCCTATCCCTCCTTCAACAACACCGCATGATCCAGATGCCCCCGCATATCAACGCCGCACCGAGAAAAAACCACCAGAAATTGCTCGGAAGTACAAGTGCAAGAAGTATAACTACCCCAATGCCTATCGAGATACAGCCGCACACCCTGTTGTGTCCGCCGCGCATTAAACCGCCCCCCGAAATGTAGTCGCTACATTATACGCAGGAGGGCGGTTTTGTGAAACGGTATTACTTTGTTTCCCAGAATTTATGCTGAGCGCTCAGCTCATACAGTCTTGTATAAGAGGCGTACCTGCTACGGGATATTTCTCCCGAGCTGACTGCGGCGGTAACCGCACAGCCCGGCTCCTTCAGGTGCGCGCAGTCATTGAAGCGGCATTTTCCTATGTACGGAGCAAAGTCGATAAAATCATGCTGAAGCTCCTCCTTGGGGATGATGTTCATCATCTCGACCTCAAAGGAGGCAAAGCCCGGCGTGTCGGCAATAAAGGTGTCATCTCCGATATCATAAAGCTCTACATGGCGGGTAGTGTGGCGGCCGCGCCCGAGCTTCTCGCTCACCTCACCGGTCTCTATCCGCAGTTCGGGAACGATGGCATTGAGTATGCTGGACTTTCCGACACCGGAGTTGCCTGTAAACGCGCACACCATACCGCAAAGCACCTGTTTCAGCTCGTCTATTCCCTCTCCTGTCCGGGCGCTCGTGCGTATAACGGTGAATCCCGCCTTTGTAAATATGCTGTACAGCTCGTCAGCCGGGTCGATATCGATCTTATTTATACAGACCACAAGGCGGCAGTCCGCCTCTGCGGCAATGACGGAGACGCGGTCAATAAGAAAAGGGTCGGTTACCGGATTTGTGTTCGCGGCGACAAAAACGAGCGCGTCAACATTGGCGACCGACGGTCGGATAAACCAGTTCCTGCGTTCGAGGACACTGTCTATCATACCCTTCCCGGTGGAGGAAACACTGCAATTTACCCTGTCCCCGACGAGCGGAGACGTGCCGTCCATTCGAAACCGTCCGCGCGCCTTGCACTCGATCACGCCCTCAGCCGTGCTGACGTAGTAAAACCCGCTCAAAGCCTTGACGATAATTCCTGATAACATACGTCTCTCATCCGTCCTGTCCGGTCGATATTTCGAGGTATATCTTTGTGTGCTGTTCCACCTCGGTAAATGCCTGCACGCTCTGTCCAATGACCACGCCGGGGTTCATTGCGCTGGATTTTCTCTCGGAGCCGCCGTAGCTCAGCCCTGCGCTTTCAAGCTTTGCAACGGCCGCTTCCTCGGATATCCCGACGAGATTGGGAACCGTGACATAGCTGATCTCGGGACCGGCGCTTACGGAAATATAAACGGTCGAACCCGCGCTGAGCTGTTCACCGGCGGACGGACTTGTGCTGATGACATAGTCACGGGTAACGCTGTCGGAGGTCACATTCTCGATCTCTGCATAAAAGCCAGCCTGTGTTAGCGCCAGCATCGCCTCACGATAGTCCATGTTGACAACAGCGGGAACCGCGGAGAGTGTCATACCGGTGCTGACGGTAAGCTCGACATCAATTCCGTCGGAGCTCATCATTATGCTTCGTCCGGCCTCGGGAGACTGAGCGATAACAAGCCCGGATTCGGTCTCGGTGTCAATGATGTATACCACCTTGAAATTATAGCGCGATGATAGATCGGAGTTATTAATAACATACTCGTAATTCGTTCCGACAAAATTCGGAAGCTCTATACGCTCGGCGGGAAGGAATATCTCCCTGAGCCAGAAGCTCCAGAGCGACGAAAAGAGAACCATCACCAGCAGGATAAGTCCGAAGGTACCGAGCAGGTAGCTCACTCTTGCAGAGCGTCTGCGGCGGCGCTTATAGTCGCGCTTTGACATTTCGCTAACAGAGCGGACAGGGACAACAGCGGGATTTTCATATTTCTCTGTTTTTTCTCCGTCCCGGCAGGACTGCATGAATTCTTCGAGATCATCATAAAGCTCGACGGCGGTCTGATAGCGTTCTTCTATTCGGGAGCTCATCGCCTTGAAAACTATCCTCTCAAGCTCCGCCGGGATATCCGGCGCAAGCTCATGCAACGGGACGGCATCCGCATTCATATGCTTGACTGCGATCTCGCCGAGCGAATCGCCGGTAAAGGGCTGTCTGCCGGTAAGCATTTCATACATTACAATACCCAGCGAATAAATATCGCTACGGGCATCGGGGCATGCCCCCCTTGCCTGTTCGGGTGCAATATAGTGAATAGAGCCGACAGCCTGTCCGTCATTTTCGTACAGCTCAAGCTCATTTTCAAGAGCGGCAATACCGAAATCGCCGACCTTTACCGTACCGTCACGCAGAAGCATAATGTTCTGCGGCTTGATATCACGGTGGATTATGCCGCGTCGGTGAGCATGGGCAAGTGCTTTTGCGGTCTGTTTTGAGTAGTGGACAGCCTCCTCCCAGCCGATAGCGCCGCGGCGGTCCATATACTCACGCAGAGTTATCCCGTCCACAAGCTCCATGACTATGTATTCCAAGTCATCGTTGTGGCTGACATCAAGCACCGAAACAATATTATTGTGGGAGAGCATGGCGACCGCATGAGTCTCGGCCGCAAAACGATGCCTGAACTCCTCGTTCATCTCCATTTCGTCGCGCATGATCTTGATCGCGACATAGCGGTTGAGTCGGTGGTCAAGCGCTTTGTACACAACAGCCATGCCGCCCTCACCGAGAACGTCGATGATCTCGTATCTGCCGTCAAGCATATTCCCGATATATCTGTTGTTTTCGTTCATAGGTCAACTCCATTACCTCGTTACCGCTATCACGGTAACATTGTCGCCGGCACCACGGTCGAGCGTCGCATTCACAAGAAGCCTGCAAAGCTCTTCGGGCTCGGGATTGTCGAGAGCAAAATCAAGTATCTCATCGTCGGTAAGCACATTTGAAAGTCCGTCCGAGCAGAGAATGAGCGAATCCCCGCTCTGCATGGTAAACTCGAAAAAGTCAGACTCTACCTTCGGCTCCACACCCAGCGCCCTTGTGATGACATTCTTCCTCGGATGCAGGCGCGCCTCCTCGCGTGTTATAGCGCCACATTCCACCAGATTTTCAACATAGGAATGATCCCGCGTTATCTGGTACATGGCCTCTTCACGGCGCGAAATGAGGTACGCGCGGCTGTCACCCACATTGATAATATACCCTTTACCGTTGGTTTCAATCAATCCGCCGACGATAGTTGTACCCATTCCCGAGAAAGCCTCGTCAAACTTCGAATACTCAAACGCCACACCGTTGGCCTCCGTACAGGCGTTTTGGAGTAATTCGCGGTACTTGGCTCTGGGAGTTCTCAGCTTAAGCTTGGCGGAAAGGTACGCGATGAATGCCTTGTTCGCGAGCTTGCTTGCGATCATACCGGCGTTAGCACCGCCCATTCCGTCGCAGAGAGAGACAATAATACCGTTTTTGGTTGTGCATTTTTCAATGATGAAGCTGTCCTGATTATCCTTGCGGACAGTCCCCTTGTCGGTGATTCCGAAGCTTTTCATGGTGTACCTCCCCTCTGTCGGCTTCAGGCGAAAAAGCTCACTTTTTTTGCTGCATTTTCCGGCGCAGTTGACCGCAGGAGGCATCCACATCTCCGCCGAGCTTTCGCCTTACGGTGACGTTGACCCCGTTATCCTCAAGAATTCTAATAAAGGCCTTCATGTGTCCGGCGGTCGATGGTCTGAATTCGCGCTCCTCTACATGGTTGAGCGGAATAAGGTTAACGTGGGCACAGACATTTCTTGCGTGCTTTGCGAGTAGCCTTGCGTGGTACTCAGTGTCATTTACGCCGTCGATCATAGCGTATTCAAACGAAATGCGGCGGCCGGTCTTTTCATAATACCTCGCGCAACACTCCATAAGCTCGTCCACTCCCCTGCCGCGGTTGGCGGGCATAATGCGCGAGCGTGTTTCGTCGTCCGGCGCATGGAGGGAGACAGAAAGAGTTATCTGTAGGTTTTTAGCGGCGAGCTCGTCGAACTTCTCGGTAATGCCGCAGGTGGAGAGCGATATATGGCGCATACCGATGTTCATTCCCTGCGGATGGTTGACAAGTTCAAGAAACCTCATCACATTATCAAAGTTATCAAGCGGCTCACCGATACCCATAAGAACGATATTCGATATCGGCTTGCCGGAGTCGATCTGAGAAAACATGACCTCATCAAGTATTTCAGAGGGCTTGAGACTGCGCACGAGACCGCCGATGGTGGACGCGCAGAAAGCGCACCCCTGACGGCACCCCACCTGAGACGAAACGCAGACGGTATTGCCGTGCTTATAGCTCATCACCACGGTCTCTACGGCGTTGCCGTCATACAGCTCCCAGAGGTACTTTATTGTTCCGTCAAGCTTTGATACCTGCTTGCTCAGTACCCTCGGCCTGTAGAGTTCAAACTCGGTCTTGAGCTTATCACGCAACGTCTTTGACAGATCCGACATTTCGTCAAAATCCCGCACTCCGCGGCCAAGCCACGAGAAGATCTGCTTCGCTCTGTATTTCGGTTCGCCAAGCTGCAGGAACTCCTGCTCGATCTCCTCGGGCAGCATGGAAAGTATATCTTTTCCCATTAGTTTTTCCTTCTCATCTTTGCGGCGAAAAAGCCGTCCGTAGCGTCAACATTCGGCCAGAAGGTATACATACCGTCCACAGCTTTTATTCCGTTTACCTCAAACGGCTCAGGCTCAAAGCTCTTATTCTCCGAGAGGAACCCTCGCACCACTGCCTCATTTTCTTCGGCGAGAACGGTGCAGGTAGAGTAAAGCAGAGTTCCGCCCGGGCGGACGTAACGCGAGAGATTGCGGAGTATATCGGACTGTATTCTGGGAAGCGCGGCGATCTCCTGTTCGGTTTTTTCCCGTATTTCGGGCTTCTTGCGTATTACGCCCATACCCGAGCACGGGACATCCGCTATAACAAGATCATATTTTTCGGCGCGGCTTTCATCAAAGGCTCTTGCGTCCGACGACGCCGTATCAATGATTTCAATGCCGAGACGCTCGGCGCCGCCGCGGATAAGCGAAAGCTTCTTTTCATGAATATCGCAGGAGAGTATGTGCCCCTCATTATTCATGCCTATCGCCGCCGCAAAGGATTTTCCTCCCGGTGCGGCACACGCATCAAGCACATACATACCCGGCTCGGGGGCGGCTATCTCCACCGCCGTCCTCGCCGCGCGATCCTGAACATAGAAAAGCCCCTCCTCGAATCCGGGCAGCTCCGTAACATTCCCTCCGGAAAGCTCAATACAGCCGCATGGAGTGTCGAAAGTCAGATATTCTACGCCTGCTCTCTCAAGCGCCGAGGTATAATCCCGCACATCTGTCTTGAGCGTATTTACCTGAATACAGATTCCGGGCGGAGTATTGTCAGCAGAGAAAAACGCCTCGGTAAAGTCATAGCCGCGGGTGGCAATAAGCCTTTCCGACAGCCATCGGGGATGACTGTATCTTATGGCCAGATATTCGGCGCTGCCCTTTCCGGGTATCTCGGGCAGGTCTCCCAGAGAGACTCTGCGCAAAACGGCATTGACGAGTCCCGATGCCCTCGCATAGCCGACTTTCTTGCAGAGTCTAACGCTCTCGTTCACAGCGGCGCGCTCAGGGATCCTGTCAAGGAACAGGAGCTGGTAAATACCCATTCTGAGTATGTCCCTGACCTTCGGCTCAAGCTTCGTCGAGCACAGGCCGTCAATGTAAAAATCACACAGTGTGCGGTTTTGAAGCACGCCGAGGCAAAGCCGGGAAGCCAGCGCCGCGTCGCGTCTGTCCAGCTCGTATTTTCTTATAACATTGTCGATGGAGGCGTTGGACCACGCTTTGTCCCTCCGGCAACGTTCAAGCGCCGCCAGTGCCGCTTCTCTCGCTGTCATTGTTTACTCCGTTCCGATTGTGTGGCCGCGCAGGAAATCGGCGGCCTTCATACGTTTTTTTCCGGGGGCCTGAAGCTCGGTTATCATAAGAGTCTCGCCGTCGGCGCAGGCTATCTCGATACCGTTTTTTCCGGCAGAGACTACCTTGCCGGGCTCCTTGTCGGTATGGGTAGTCGTGTAGTCCGCGGCGAACACGCGGTATATCTCGCCGTCAAGCCGACAGGTGGCGACCGGCCACGGCTGGAGTCCGTATATCTGCTTGAGTACGGCTCTCGGGCTCCTGTTCCAGTCGATAGGCGAATTTGACTTGTCGAGCATTGACACATAGCTCGCCCCGGCGTGATTCTGCGGGGTTCGCGGCGCGGTACCGTTCTCTACGTCGCGCAGGGTTTTAACAAGAAGCTCCGCGCCCATTTCCTTCAGGCGGTCAAAAAGCTCTCCCGAGGTCTCCTTTTCTCCGATGGCAGTCTCGGCAGTATAAATTATATCGCCCGTATCCATTTCACTTGCGAGGTACATGGTGGTAACACCGGTTATCTCGTCGCCGTTGAGAACCGCCCACTGGATGGGCGCGGCTCCTCTGTACTTCGGGAGAAGAGAGCCGTGGACATTTATTGCTCCGTATTTTGGTAAGGCAAGTATATCATCGGGGAGAATACGTCCGTAGGCGACAACAACAAGAATATCGGGCGAAAGGCTCTTCATCATCTCAAGCGCGGTGCCGTCACGCATTTTCGCAGGCTGAAAAACAGGCAGACCATGCGCCTGTGCAAGCTGCTTCACGGGAGAGGCCGTAAGCTCCATTCCCCTGCCTTTAGGTTTATCGGGCTGAGTAAAAACGCCGACCACATCAAAGTGCTCCTCAAGAAGCTTTTTGAGCGATGCCTCGGCAAAATCCGGCGTGCCCATAAAAACAATACGCATTTTACTCATCACCACCGCGTTCTATTTCTTCCTTTGAAAGCATCCTGCTCGCCTTTGAGGTGAAAACAATGCCGTCAAGATGGTCTATTTCGTGGCAGAAGCAACGCGCCGTAAGCCCTGTGCCCTCGACCTCGAACCACTCGCCATATCTGTCCTGAGCGCGCACCTTGACATCCATCGGGCGTTTTACCATGCCGTATTCTCCGGGGACGCTGAGACAGCCCTCAGCTCCGTCCTGTTCGCCGGAGGCCTCGATGATCTCGGGGTTTATGAGTTCGATAATATATTCGTCCTCTTCATTCTCGACATTTGTCTCAATGACAAGAACGGCGCGGCGCAGTACGCCGACCTGAGGCGCGGCGAGCCCGACGCCGCCGGACTCCTCAAGGGTATCGGCCATATCGTCAAGAAGCTGATGAAGGCGCGAATTGAAAGCTGTCACGGGACGGCTCGTTTTATAAAGTCCCGGCTGTTCTCTTGTAAGGATGTTTCGTAAAGCCATATCTCTCTCCGTTCTGCCGCAACGCGGCGCTGTAGCTAATCGTTCGGGTCATTATCGGCGTATACGGATATTCCCTTGAAGCTCTTATCCGTGCTACATTCTATAACGGTACTGGCAATAAAGTCGCGAATACCGTTATCTGCCTTACAGCAGATATTGACCCTGTATCTGTAGCGGTTATTGACCTTTACCACGGGCAGGGGGGCTGGGCCGAGGATGACAACATCCCTTCTGCCGACGGCAAAATCCTCAAGTCTTGACGCTATATTGCGGCAGGCCGCTATAACTCTGCTCTCGTCCGTACCCGAGGCGGTCACGGCAAGCAGATCGCAAAAAGGCGGAATATTCTGCAAGCGTCTCAGCTTTATTTCCGAGTTGTAAAAAGCCTCGTAGTCCTGCTCGGCCGCCTGCTGTATGGTTTCGTTATTCGGTGTAAAGGTCTGGATCACGGCACGGCCGGTCTTTTGTCCTCTGCCACTGCGTCCTACCACCTGTGTAATGAGCGAGAACGTCCTCTCGCTCGCTCGAAAGTCACCGGAGTAAAGACTTTGGTCAGCCGATATTACTCCGACGAGCGTGACATTTTCAAAATTGAGTCCCTTGGTGACCATCTGAGTGCCGACCATAATGGGTATGTTTTCATTGCGAAAGCGCTCGAAAAGCTGTTCATGTGAGCCGACCGGTGTCACGGTATCCGTGTCCATCCTTATGACAGGCACATCGGGGAAAAGCCCGTGAAGCTCGTCCTCAATAAGCTGTGTCCCTGCGCCGATATAATTGAGCGTCCCTCCACACTCGGGGCAGAAGTCGTCAATACGTCTCGAATAACCGCAGTAGTGGCACATGAGCCTTCCGTTCGCGCTGTGGTATGTGAGCGATACACTGCATCGCGGGCATTTATAAGTGTAGCCGCACTCACCGCAGGTTATAAGCTTATTCGCGCCTCGACGGTTGATAAAGAGTATGCTCTGTTCGCCGCGTCCTATATTCTCCTCAAGTTCACGACACAGGACGGAGCTGATATTACTGCCGTTCCCGTGGCGAAGCTCGTCCTTCATATCGACTATCTCCACCTTGGGGAGCGCCCGATCATTGTAGCGCGAGGCGAGCGAAAAGAATTTATACCGCCCAATCTCCGCGTTGTACCTGCTCGAAATATCCGGCGTGGCCGAGCCGAGGAGCAACAGACATTCGGACTTTGCACAGAGATACTTCGCAACATCTACGGCATTATAGCGCGGCGAGTTCTCGGACTTGTAGGTTTCCTCCTGCTCCTCGTCGATAATGATAATACCGAGGTTTTCAACAGGGGCAAAAACCGCACTGCGAGTACCGATTACAAGATGAGCCTCGCCTTTCCTGATGCGTTTCCATTCATCATAGCGCTCTCCTGCCGAGAGACTGCTGTGGAGAACGGCAGTTTCTTTCCCGAAATATGACGAAAAAGTTCTCAGCATTTGCGGCGTGAGAGCGATTTCCGGAACAAGCAGGATCGCCGATTTCCCACGCTGAAGCTGTTGACTGATAAGGTGGATATATACGCTGGTCTTGCCGCTACCCGTAACGCCGAAAAGAAGCGCCGCGTTTGCCTTGCCCGAGCAGGCAAGCCCGGAAAGGCCGTCAAAGGCGGTCTGCTGTTCGCCGTTGAGAGTCGGCAACGGCTCGGTCTCGCCGTCAAAAAGCTCGGGTCGACGATACACCTCACGGTAATAATACTCGACAAGCCCCGCGTTAACCAGCGCCTTGAGCGACTGGCGAGACGCACCTGTGAAGCGCAACAACTCGACGCTCGGCAGGGCGCCGAAGCTGCAAAGTAGGTCGAGAAGATTCGACTGCTGTGGGGACTTTCGCCGTTTGCCCTCGGCAATTAATGCCGCATCCTCAGGCGTTACGGCCAGTCTCGCGACCTCAACATATTTGTCCTTCGTGCGCCGTTCGCCCCGCTCGTCAAACCACATCCCCACCGGGAGCATGGCCTTGAGTGCATCATAAACCGTGCAGAAGAAACGCCTCTGCATAAAAAGCGCAAGCTGTATTTGCGCCAGAGTGAGCACAGGAGCATCATCAAGGACAGCGCTTATTGATTTAAGCTTATCGTATTCACTGCGGTCGCTGAGTGAGAGAACCATGCCCTCCCGCATCCTGTTTCCGTTTCCGAACGGGACATGGACACGGACACCGGGCAGAATCTTATCCGCAAGAGTGTCGGGGATGAGATAGTCATACGGCCTGTCCATCGAAAAAACGGCGTCCGAAACTGCTATTCTTGCGATCGGCTGAGGCACGGTATCCACCCCTTTCCTGTCAAAATCTCTCCGGTCAAAGACAGCGGGGACATTGCCCCGCTGAGCATTATTCGATGGTGAGCTTGCCGGTATAAACCTCGTCGATCGCGGAAGAGACAGGTTTTCTCTCCAGCGGGATCTGCTTTTCTTCTGCCTCGGCAGAAAGAACGCGCGCTCTTTTCGCAACGAGATTTACAAGCTGATAACGGCTGCCGACCTTTTCTACAAGGTCTGCCACAGGGGGATAAAGCATCATAATAATTCTCCGATCTGCCGTCCGACGGACGGCTACATATAAAAATTTTTTTCAGACTATTTTTAGAACCTCGGCACGGTCGCCGAATTTGCAGTGCTCCGCGGTTATTATCGCGGAAAACTCGTTCGCCGCGACATCCGCGTCGTCATTGATTATAACATAGCTGTAGAAGTCAGCCTCGACATACTCCTGCCGTGCGCGTGCAAGGCGTCCCTTTATCGCCTCGGGAGTGTCCGTGCCGCGGTTAACAAGGCGCTTTTCAAGCTCCTCAAGAGTCGGCGGCGCGACGAATATCATGACCGCCTCGGGCATTTTTTCGTGTACCTGACGCGCGCCCTGTATCTCAATGTCGAGAATGACATCATACCCCGCGTTGAGCCGCTCTTGAACGTAGGCTCTCGGCGTTCCGTAGGAATTTGATACATACTCGGCATACTCAAGGAGTTCGTCTCTCCGAACCATTTCATCAAAGCGTTCACGGTCGATAAAGAAATACTCCCTCCCGTCGACCTCGCCCGGGCGGGGCTTGCGCGTGGTGACCGAGGTCGAGAAGCAGTAGTCGCTTCTTCCCTCCATGGCCCTGAACACGACAGTGCTTTTGCCCGCTCCCGACGGCCCCGAGATGACAAACAGCTTACCTCTTTTACTCATTTGCGGCACCTGCTTCCTGTGTTGTGTCTGTAATGCGGGAGGCTATGGTTTCCGGCGAAACCGCCGAGAGGACAACGTTCCCGCTGTCCATGACTATTACCGCGCGCGTACTGCGGCCAAAGGACGCATCAATGAGCAGACCCTTTTCCCTGACATCCTGTATCATGCGCTTTATCGGCGCGGAGTCGGGACTTACGACGGATATGATTCTCTCAGCCGAGACCATGTTTCCGAAGCCTATGCTGATAAGTTTCATTTTCCGCTCCTTACTCTATATTCTGTATCTGCTCACGAATTTTCTCTATCTCCAGCTTGATATCCACGACCACATGGGCGATATCCGAATTCTGGCACTTTGAACCGATGGTGTTGGCCTCACGGTTGAACTCCTGCATGAGGAAGTCTATCTTTTTGCCCACAGAGGAATTTCCGTTCATCATTGCTCTGAGCTGTGAAACGTGACTGCGCAGGCGCACAGTCTCCTCATCTACGGCAATGTGGTCGGCAAACACGGCGGCCTCGGCAAGAATACGGTTTTCGTCTATACCTGCCGTGCCAAGCACTTCATTCATATGCTGGATGAGCCTTGCACGGTAATTTGCAACGGTTTTCGGCGCTTCGGCCTCGACAGAGGAAACAAGCCTGTCTATTGTATCAAGGCGTCCGAGAACGTCGTCACGCAGTTTTTCGCCCTCGCGTTCGCGCATAGCGTCAAAATCGTCCAGCGCATTCTCTACTATCTCCCGAATCCCCGCAGTAATGGCATCGGCATCGGCATCCTTCTTTTCGACCGTAAGCACGTCCGGCAAACGGCTGACGCTCATCACGGTAACGTCGTTCACGAGAGAATATGCCTCGGAAATATGGTTCAGGGTCTTGAGATAACCGCGCAAAAGCGGTTCATTGACCTTGACCGTCATGTCCCCGACATCGGAAAAATCCACGCTGACAAACACATCTACCTTGCCGCGGCTGATATGCTTACGCACTGCCGCCTTTACCGCGTCCTCGGCATAGAGGAAGCTGCGCGGTATACGCACCGACGTGTCAAGATAACGGTTGTTTACGCTTTTGAGCTCGATGGAGATCTCGAGCCCCTCGACAGTACCCTTGGCGCTGCCATAGCCGGTCATACTTTTGATCATTATTTCCTCCGGATGTATCAGTTAAACTGTATTATATCAAAGGTTATGTCATTCTTGTCCTTTTTGTGTCTCTGCGACGCAACGGTGATGAACGCGCCAAGGGCAAGTCCGATAAAGCTTGAGATTATGCAAAGCCCCTCGCCCGCTCCAAGCGCCGCGGCGATCAGATATCCGGCGACGACCAGTACGACAGGCAGGATGTATACAAGAAGCGTCGCCTTATAGATTTTTGACGACTTG
This sequence comes from uncultured Oscillospiraceae bacterium, assembly GCA_964587485.1. Classification (GTDB taxonomy): domain Bacteria; phylum Bacillota; class Clostridia; order Oscillospirales; family Oscillospiraceae; genus Limivicinus. The sequence goes on from CAZPLL010000001.1 coordinate 42,269, forward strand.
CTCTCGATAACGACACGCTGTCCCGGCTTCGCGCCTATAAGGTTTTTTGCTCTCGTGCAAAGCTCACTCTGAAATATACAGCTCTCGCAGTTGCCGCAGTTACTGCCGCAGGCTGTTGAGCGGGTCACGACGACCTCGGCCATCCCGTCGCTGAAGACTTGTCTTACTATCGCGTCCTGAGTCATTTGCTACCCCTTTTTTATCGTTATGGAAACGGTATATTCGCCGACAGGGTCAACCTCCGTGGCGCCGTCAATGTATATCTTGACCGTTGCGAGAACCGAACCCGTCGTCTCGTTGTAATCACGCAGATCTGCCACGGCGCGGATATTCTCGTTCTTGATCTGGCCGAGCACCTCTGCCGTACCACGGAGCTTCACGTCAAGGCTCTCCGTGACTATCTCGGCCGTGTAGCCATCTGTAACGTTGGTAAAGGAAATATTGCTCGCCCTGAATGTTTTTGTCTCAAGGCCGATGATCTCAACGGTCACCTTTGCCTCCGAAACTCCGGAGAGATTTTTCAGATCGTTGTCAATGGGTATCGTATACGTCTCGGTATATGTCGATTCAAAATCCGAAAGGTCAACGGTATCAAGGACTATTTTGTTCATGCCGGAAAGTATAGCGGAGTCTCCGGCAAGGGTAACTGTCTCGGGAGAGACGGTGATCTTGACGTTACTCTCATTCGCCGCCGCGCCGTATACCGGGTTGACGGTCAGAAGCACCTCCTTGACCTCAAGGAGCGGCATGGTGGCAATAACGGTTTCTGTGGAGGTCGTTATCCCCTTTGTCGAACATTCGATACCGTCCGCACCCATGAGGGTGTAGCCTGTCTCAACCTGATAGGTGCTGTTAAGTCCGGTCTCGTTTTCTCCGAAAGAGACCCACGCATAGGAGACATTTTTCAGATACGCCTCCGGCCCGGTGAGCGTAATGGTTGCCGGTTCAAATATTGGAGACTCGCCCGTATAGCCCTCGGCAAGATCTCCGTCAAAGCTGCCGCGAACCTGAACGGATTTGGTGATGTTCTCCGAAACCATAAAGTTCACGACCTCGGGATACTTAGCGGTCTCGCGGATATTGGTAGTGTCGGTGCCGTTGGGATAAACTATCGTATACTGCTGTGAGGTATAGGCGGCCTGAGAAAGTCTGCTCACGTCGATCTCCGCGACGAGATCCGACGCGCTGAGAGAGGCCACTATCCTGCGCGGCCCGGTTATCTCGACTCTGACAGTGCTCGTATCGACATCCGTCACGACCATGTTTTTGCTGTTTCTCAGAGTATCCTCACCCACCAGCTCAACGCGGACGCCCGGGAATGATTTCTTGATCTCGTCATTCTCGACACTGGTTATATACGTCCATATCGCAAACGAGGCCAACAGAGAGACGATCATCCAGAACGTCTTACTGTCATATATTCTTTTCATCAGGCTTTTTTTCTTCATCGTTTTTTTCCTTGAAAAAGTTCTTTACAAACGCAAACAGGCCTCGTCTGGACTGGCCGTCATCCTCAAATATAAGCTCGGAATGGAGCAGCCTGTCCAGTGTGGAGGAGGAAAGATGCCTTTTGAGCATTCCCTCCATGGCAACAGACACGGCGCCGGTCTCCTCAGAAACCACGACAACGACTGCGTCGGACTGTTCACTCAGGCCAATGCCCGCTCTGTGGCGCATACCGAGATCCTTGCTGAGATTTTTTTTCTGAGTCAGCGGCAACACACAGCCTGCCGCGGCTATTCTTCCGTCGCGTATCACGACCGCGCCGTCATGCAGAGGCGCCTTGTTGAAGAAAAGGTTCTTCAGGAGCTCTGCCGTGGTAGCCGAGTCGATTATGGTACCGGTGCTCATGATGTCGTTGAGCTTCACGTTGCGCTCAAAAATTATAAGGGCACCTGTTTTCGACTCCGACATATCCGAGCAGGCAAGCACTGTCTGCGCTATGGCGGTATCCATTTCGTTTGAAGCCGCCTGACGCCCCGATGTGAAGTTACTGCCCATTCTTTCAAGCACGCGCCTCAGCTCCGGCTGGAACAGGATCAGTATCGCAATAAATCCCAGCTCGACAGCCTTGCGAAGGAGGTAGTTTATCATGTTCAGATTCAGAACATAGGACAGTCCCAGCACGATCAGCAGCACCGCAAGACCCTTCGCAAGGTTATACGAGTTGGTCTTGCGCGCAAACCAGATAGCCTTGTAAAGCAGATATGCAACAATAACAATGTCGATAATGTCCGTAAACCCGATCGACTTTATATAATTCAAAGAACGCTCAAGCGTCGCGCTTATCGTATCCATCAACCGTTCCTCATAATATCTTCTGCCGAAGACTTCCATACTTTTATTTTATCAATGCATTATAATACAAAAGCAGAAAAAAGGCAATTGAAATTAATAATGTTTAACGTTTATTTAGTTTTTCGGAAGGGCGGCCGGGCACGCTTCTCAGTCTGTTTGAAATTGCACCGGGGCGGCAGACTTCTCGACAGTTCCCCGCCCCCTGTGCAGACTCTTCCTCAGGCCGGGTGTACCGGGAGGATCTACGAAAAAACGGCATTTATCTCCCTTATTTGTCTGCATGCGGCGCGAACCTGCTCCTCCGTCACAAACGGTGAAAAGCTCAGTCTTACCGTGCCGGTATCCAGCGTTCCGGCAGATTCATGCGCAGTCGGCGCGCAGTGCAGGCCGCCGCGAACACATATCCCCTGCGCGTAAAGCTCCTCCGCCAGCGTCTCGCAGTCCGTGACTCTGCTCCGTATCGACAGCACGCCTGTCTGCGTTCCATCCGCACCGGTGAAGATCTCAGTGTTCCCGTCATCCGAAAGCTCCTCTTTTGCAATGTCAAGGAGCCGTTTTTCTCTTGTGGCGATATTCTGTGTCCCGACGCGGCGTACATATCTTATCCCCTCGCACAGCCCGGCTATGCCGCACACATTATGCGTTCCCGCCTCAAGCCTGTCGGGGAGGTACTCCGGCATAAACTGAAAAAGACTGTCCGAGCCCGAGCCGCCGTGCATGAGCGGCATACCCGCGTCGGCACACAGGAGTATCCCTGTTCCCTGTGGCCCCATCAGTCCCTTGTGCCCCGGCATGGCGACGAACATCGCGTGAAGCCCGGCAAAATCAATTTCCAGCACGCCGGCGGCCTGCGAGGCATCGACAATAAGCGGCACTCCCCTGCGCGCACATTCCGCGGCTATCTCGTATATCGGGAGGATAAAACCGAATGCGTTGGAAACACAGGTACATACGACAAGCTCGTTCTCCCCGATGCTTCGCGTAAAATCGTCAAGGACCGCCTCCCTGTCAAAAAGCTTTCTCCCCGCGACCGTGATCTTCGCGTTGGCCGCGCGAAGCGGGCGTGTCACCGAGTTGTGTTCAAAGCCGGATATAAGCACACGGCTGTTGCTTTTTACAAGGGAGGATATCGCTATATTCAGGCCGTGTGTAGCGTTTGAGGTAAACACGACCTTTTCCTCGTCATCAACATTAAAAAGTGCGGCCGCTTCACCGCGGCAGGTAAAGACCGTCTCCGCCGCACGGGCCGCGCTCTCGTAGCCGCCTCTGCCGGGGCTCGACATGGTGCGCATGGCGTTGACCACCGCATTTTCAACGGAGACCGGCTTTATGAGTGAGGTAGCCGCGCTGTCCAGGTAGATCACGGCACTACCTCCGAATACTTCCCGTCCGGGTCTCTTTCATATATTTTCCCGCTGATGAGGCCGCTCCTTTTTAGTACGCCCGCCGCCGTGTCCATATCGCGGCGAATACTCACGGCGTAAGCGCAGCCCCTGCCGCTGAGCTCATTGGGCGCTTTTACGACGCTGCCGAATATGCCGTTGCGCTCAAGCAGTTTTGCGCTTTTCTGGGCGTTTGTCAGTGAGCGGCACATTATTAGGTATTGCTTCATGTTTTACTCCCGTCCGCCGCTACAGCGGCTGTGATATGGAAACTCCCCGGGCCGCTCTGCCCGGGGAGTGTTATTTCATTTCCCGCTCTGCATCGCTGCACTACATACTATGCAAGGCGGCGCTTTGCGGTGTGTTCACTTCTTCTCGATGAGCGCAACGGCATGCGCGGAAATCCCGAGTCCCTCGCCGGTGAAGCCGAGCTTTTCCTCGGTGGTTGCCTTGACGCTTACACGATCCGTGTCTATACCCATAACGGTCGCGAGCCTCGTACGCATCGCGTCGATATACGGTGCAAGCTTGGGACGCTGAGCGATAACGGTGCAATCGACATTCGACACGGAATATCCCCTGACACCTATCGCCTCACAGACCTTTGACAGCAGTTCCATACTGTCCGCGCCGAGATAGGCGTCATCGTTGTCGGGAAAGAGCTTTCCTATATCGCCCATCGCGGCGGCACCGAGGAGCGCATCCATCAGCGCATGAGCCAGAACATCGGCGTCTGAATGACCCAGAAGCCCCTTCTCATACGGAATATTTACCCCTCCGAGTATCAGCGCCCGCCCCTCGGTCAGGCGGTGAACGTCATACCCGTGCCCTATCCTCAAGGTAATCACCTCTGTCCTTGAGTATTGCGGATGCGAGCAATACATCTCTCGGGGTCGTGAGCTTAATATTATCTTCATCTCCGGCGACGGCATAGGTCTTTACACCCATACAGGCGACGGCGGCACAATCGTCGGTATAGGTCATGCCCTTCTTGGCCGCGTTGGAGAGTGCTCCCTTGATAATGACGGCATCAAAAACCTGTGGCGTCTGGACGCGGACGGTATTTGTTCTGTCCACGGTCGCAGTGACGAAGTTTTTGTCGTCGATTATCTTCAGAGTATCCGTGCTTGCGATAACGGGAGCCGCGGCAAGGTGCTCCTTAGCGGCGGCGACGGTGCGTGAAATGAGCTCCCCGCTCACGAGCGGGCGGGCGGCGTCATGAATGGCAACAAGCTTCGCGGAAGCCTTGACCTCGCTGACCCCGGCAAGTGCGGACTCGGTGCGGGTAGCTCCGCCGCCGATGACCTTGCTCACCTTGTCCATGCCGTATTTATGGCAGAGCTCCGCTATCTCCTCGACCTTATCCATGCGCGAGACTACGATGATCTCATCCACCGAGGGAGAATCCTGGAAAGCCGCAAGCGTATGCGCGAGGACGGGCATTGCACCAAGGTTCATCATCATCTTATCCTCGCCCATTCTTTCCGCACTGCCGGCCGCAAGGATAACAGCAGAGCAGACCGGTGGCTCCTGTTTTTTTCTTAAGGCGTTGAGTATGTTCATATACACCTCTCCTTTTTCAAAATAAACGGTGGTGTTTCAGTTTATAAGCTGTCTCTTTCGGTAGAAGTTGTTCATGCCGTCCTGCAATTCGTCAAGATGCATGAGCATTTTTCCCGCGCCGTAGGCCGCGCAGGAGATCGCATCGTCAACGACTACCGTGCGTATGCCGGTACTGCGTTCAATAAGGCGGTCGATACCGTAAAGGAGACTGCCGCCACCGGACATGATAATGCCGTTTTTGTCAAGGTCGCCCACAAGCTGAGGCGCGGAACGTTCGAGAACGCTCTGGATAGCATCGAGTATGCTGTTCATCGGCTCGACAAAGGCCTCGATAAGCTCAGTGGAGGTTATACTGACGGTCTTGGGGCGATTGTTTGCGAGGTTACTGCCCTTTACCTCCTCCACTCCCATATCCGGGCGCTGGATAACACAGCCTATACTGCGCTTGAGCTCCTCTGCGGCGCTGAGCCCGATGGCCATATTGTACTTCTTGCGGACATATTTGACGATAGCCTCGTCAAAGTTGGTCCCGGCGACCTTTATGGACTCACACTCAGCAACACTGCCCGCGGAGATCATCGCCACCTCGGTAGTGCCACCGCCGATGTCGATGACAAGATGTCCGTCGGCCTTGGAAATATCAATGCCCGCGCCGAGCGCTGTCGCGACGGCGGTCTCAAGAAGGTAGACCTTTCTCGCTCCGGCCTCAATGGCGGCGTCGATCATGGCTCTTTCCTCGACACCGGAAATACTGCTGGGAACGCAGGCAAGGACACATGGCTTGAAAAGGCTGAGTGACGTCACTCGGCTGACGAGCTCGCGCAACATCTGAGCGGCCATTTCGTAGTCGGAAATGACACCTGCGCTGATTGGACGGATGGCGACAATATTCGCGGGAGTACGTCCCAGCATTTTATAGGCGTCCTGTCCGATCTTGAGTATCTTCCCGCTGAACTTGTCGAGGGCAACCACGGTCGGCTCGCGTGAAACGATACCCTTGCCCTGCTCGAAAAGCAGAGTTGTGGAGGTCCCCATATCTATCGCTATATCTTTTTCAAAAAGGAGCATCTGCATTTGCTTCACCTCATATTAATAATCGCATTAATCACAGCCTCTGGCCACGGCAACGGCCTGAACATCCGCACTGCCGTGCTCCGAAAGCACCCGCGCACATTCCGAAAGCGTGGAGCCGGTGGTAACGATATCATCCACAAGAAGTATTCGCCTTCCGACTATCTTATCCGTATTCACAGCGGTATACACTCCTGACACGTTGGCTCTGCGTTTCTCGGCAGAGCCGGTGCCGGACTGCGCGGGGTTATGGCGCGTCTTTTTCAGCAGGCGCACACACCTCAGCCCGGTAAGCCCGGAGAGAGAGTCAGCGATAAGCTTTGCCTGATCGTACCCACGGGAGCGGAAGCGCTTCGCGCTCAACGGTACCCATGTGATAATATCGCAGGAAATTCCGTTTTCGTCAATACATTTTGCAATAAACTCCGCATAAATTTGCGAATAAGCGCTCAGTCCGCCGAATTTATAGCGCAAAAGGGACTCCCTGACACTGCCTTTGTAGTAGAAGGGCGCGACACAGCGCGAGATGTATCGCAGCTTGCGCCCGTGGGACTGCGTTGTTGTATACGGCAGAGTCCTCAGACAATCACAGCAAACGCTCTCTCCCCTGTCCGTAAGTCTGCGGCAGAAAGGGCACTTCGGCGGAAAGAGAAGATCAAGCGCGGTATCAATGAGTTTCATCACCGGACCCCGCAAAGCTTTCTGAGTCTGACGCGCAGTGCGGTATATCTGTTGGTCCTGCGGAAATTGTCTACCATCTGATACGCATCCCGGTCGTCGCCGACAAGGATGAGAAGCTCTCTCGCCCTCGTGATGGCTGTATAAAGCACATCCCGCGTCATGAGCATGGGCGAGGTGGGGCTGAGCGCAAGTATCACCGCCCTGTACTCACTGCCCTGAGACTTATGTACCGTCATAGCCCAAGCGTGCTCAAGCTCCATGAGAGACTCAAAGCCGTAGGTAGCTATACGTCCCTCGAAGTCGACCGTGAGCGTTTCGGTAGCCGGGTCAACGGTCTTAACGGTACCTATATCACCGTTATAAATCCCGCTTCCCGCCGATTTCCCGTCCGAGCTGTACCACATTATATCATAGTTATTCCGGATCTGCATTACCCGGTCGCCCTCACGAAAAACATAATCTCCGAAGGCCTTTTCTTTTTTGTCGTCGCGCTGTGGGTTTAGCGTCTGCTGGAGAACTCGGTTGAGATTCTTTGTTCCCATCTCGCCGCGTCTCGTGGGGGTAAGCACCTGAATATCAGAGGGAGGAATTTTCATTCTGCCCGGAAGCCTCACGGCGCAAAGCTCGGTTATAGTCTCGACTGAGCTTGCGGCCTGAAGCCGACGCAGACGGAAGAAGTCTCCGGAATTCTCCGAGAAGTTCGGATGCTCCCCCCGGTTGATCATATGTGCGTTGCGCACAATACGGCTGTCCTCATTCTGGCGGAATATCTCGGTGAGACGGACAGTCGGCACGACCTGGCTTCTTATAACGGCAGAGAAAACGTTGCCCGGCCCCACGGACGGGAGCTGATCCGCGTCCCCGACCATAACAAGGCGTGCCTCGGGCGGCATGGCACGAAGGAGTGCCGCCATCAGCACAATATCGATCATCGACGCCTCATCGAGTATTACCGCGTCACACTCAAGTCTGTCGTCCTCGTTCTTTTTGAATACCACGCGCTCTCCGTCATCGTCAAACTTCGCCTCAAGGAGCCTGTGGACTGTCACCGCGTCACAGCCGGAGAGGTCGCTCATACGCTTTGCGGCGCGTCCGGTGGGAGCGGTCAGCAGTGTCTTAAGCCCCATGTCCTCAAAGAGGGCAATTATGGCCCGTATCGAGGTCGTTTTTCCCGTTCCGGGGCCTCCGGTTATAACGGTGAGGCGATTATCCAGTGCGAACTCAAGTGTGAGTCGCTGGAGCGGCGCGTATTTTATGTTCTGCTGTTTTTCAAGGCGCGCTATCACGGCGTCTGTATCGGCATGGGAATCGGTCGTGCAGCCGCACATTGCAGCAAGGCGCTCCGCCGCGGTAGTCTCTGCCTCGTACAGCTCCGGTAGGTAGCACGCTTTGCACCCGGCGATTTCCTCAAAGATGAGGCGTCCCGACTCGATAAGCTCTCCGATACTGCGCTCGGCCTCCTCTATCTCCACTCCGATAAGCTCCGCGGTTATCGCGGCAAGCTTCTCGCGGGGGATAAAGCAGTGGCCGTTTCCGGAGTTGTGCAGAAGCTCAAACAGTACGGCGGCGTCGATTCGGTTGGGGCTGTTGCTCTCCGTGCCCATCTCAAGCGCAAGCCTGTCCGCCTCGGCAAAGCTCCCTCCGATATGCGCAGTCGCTATAAGGTAGGGGTTATCGCGCACAAGCTCCAGCGCCCTGTCACCGTAGAATTTATAAAGACGCATGGCAAGTATCGGACGGATACCGAAGGAGCACACAAACTCCATCAGCCTGCGCATACCGGTCTGACGGCGAAAACTCCTGCTCATCTGCTCGGCCTTGTTGGCGCTTATCCCCTTTATCTGCGTGAGCTTTTCCGGCTCGGATTCGAGTATTTCAAGCGCCTTATCACCGAATTTTCCAACGATGAGAGATGCCGTGGCGGAGCCAATGCCCTTGATCGTTCCGCCGGAGAGATAGGCATATATCGCCGGTGCGGAGGTGGGTATCATTCTCTGAGCAAATTCGGCCTTGAACTGGCGTCCATGAGTATTGTGGGTCATCCAGTTCCCGCTGATGATCATGGATTCTCCCGGGGAAGCAAATGGGAAGGTGCCGACGACCGTAACGTTCTCGTCGTTCGAGTCCGTAAGGCGGAGGACCGTATAACCGTTTTCTTCGTTTTTGTAGATGACTGAGCTTACGGTGCCGGATATCTCCAAAAGCTCATTGTCCTGCTCCATTCGGTATCATCTCCGTTCCTCGTTCGTATTCTGACGTGGGGAGTTACAGCAGTTTTTTCAGGAACTGTCCTGTATAGCTGCGTTCGCAGGCCGCGCACTCCTCCGGAGTGCCGGAAAAGACAAGCTCGCCGCCCATGTCTCCGCCCTCGGGGCCGAGGTCGATGATATGATCCGCGACCTTGATAACATCGAGATTATGCTCTATTACCACAACTGTGTTCCCTGCGTCGGCAAGTCTGTCAAGTATGGTTATGAGTCGGTGGACGTCTGCCATATGAAGCCCTGTTGTAGGCTCGTCAAGGACATACACGGTCGCGCCGGTACTGCGCTTTGAAAGCTCGGTGGCAAGCTTTACTCTCTGCGCCTCGCCACCGGAGAGTGTTGTGCTCGACTGGCCGAGCTTAACATAGCCGAGGCCGACATCGTAGAGCGTCTGAAGCTTTCCGTAGATTTTGGGCTGGTTGGCGAAGAACGCGCACGCCTCCTCGACGGTCATGTCAAGAACGTCGGCAATGCTCTTTCCCTTGTATTTCACCTCAAGCGTCTCGCGGTTGAAGCGCTTCCCCCCGCACACATCACAGGGCACATAAACATCCGGCAGGAAGTGCATTTCTATCTTCAAAAGTCCGTCGCCCGAGCACGCCTCACAGCGCCCACCCTTGACATTAAAGGAAAAGCGTCCCTGTCCGTAGCCTCGAAGCTTCGCGTCGGAGGTCATGGCAAAGAGGTCTCTTATCTCTCCGAATACCCCCGTATAGGTCGCGGGGTTCGAGCGCGGCGTTCTTCCGATGGGGCTCTGGTCGATGGCGATCACCTTGTCCACGTTTTCAAGCCCCTCTATCCCGCGGCTTTTGCCGGGATGGACCTTTACGCGGTTCTTTTCGGCGGCAAGGGTCTTGTACAGTATCTCGTTGATAAGCGAGGATTTACCGCTGCCGGATACGCCCGTGACGCAAATGAGCTTGCCCAGGGGTATCTCAACGTCAATATTTTTGAGGTTGTTTTCCTGCGCGCCGCGGATGATAAGCTTCTTCCCGTTTCCCTCACGTCTTGAGGACGGAACGGGGATGCTCCTTCTGCCGCTGAGATACTGCCCCGTTACGGAGCTCTCACAGGCGCAGATATCGTCTATACTGCCCGCGCAGACCACGTTTCCTCCGCTTGAGCCCGCACCCGGGCCGACATCTACGATATAGTCCGCCGCGCGCATAGTATCCTCATCGTGCTCGACCACGATGAGAGTGTTCCCGAGGTCACGCAGACGCTTGAGCGTCATGAGAAGCTTTTCGTTATCGCGCTGATGAAGCCCGATGCTCGGCTCGTCGAGTATATACAGGACGCCCATGAGACTCGAGCCTATCTGGGTGGCAAGCCTTATCCGCTGGCTTTCGCCGCCGGAGAGCGTCGCCGCCGAGCGTGAGAGTGTGAGGTAGCCAAGACCCACGCTTGCAAGGAAGCCGAGTCTTGCCCTGATCTCCTTGAGTATCCGTTCGGCGATCATTGCGTCCTTTTCGCTCAGCTCAAGGGTATCAACGAACTTGATCGCGTCCACGACGGAGAGGTCGGAAAACTGTGCTATGCTCAGCCCACCCACCGTGACGGCGAGAGCGGACTTCTTGAGCCGCTTTCCGGCACACTCGGGGCACGGGACCTGAGACATACATTCCTCGATCTCGGCGCGCATGGCGGGGCTTTGAGTTTCCCTGTAGCGACGCTCGAGGTTGTTCACTATCCCCTCGAAATCACGTTTTATGACACCGTAGCCCTCGCTCTTTTCGTAATGGAGCTGGAGCGGTTCGTTTTTCGTGCCGTAAAGTATCGCGTCGAGGGCTTCACTGCTGAGGTTTTTTATCGGCTCGTTGAGCTTGAAATGATAGCGCTTTGAAAGAGCTTCAAAGTACATTTTGGATATGCTGTCGCCCTTTACGTTTCCCCATCCAGAGGCGGTGATGGCGCCGTCCATAATGCTCAGCGCGTTGTTCGGAATAATAAGCTCGGGGTCGACCAGAAGCTGCATACCGAGTCCCGTACAGGTGGGACACGCACCGCTGGGATTGTTGAAGGAAAACAGTCTCGGCGTGAGCTCCTCGATCGAAATGCCGCAATCGTCACAGGCGTAGTTCTGGGAAAAGCTTATCTGCCGCTCCTCCGACACGACATCGACATACATGAGTCCGCCTGTGAGCGCAAGCGCCGTCTCGGATGAATCGGTAAGGCGACGGATAACATCGGGCTTTACAACGATGCGGTCAACGACTATTTCGATATTATGCTTTTTATTCTTTTCGAGCTTTATTTCCTCGGAAAGATCATAGGCGATTCCGTCGACTCGCGCGCGGACGTAGCCGGAGCGCTTGGCGTCCTCGAAAATCTTTGTATGCTCGCCCTTTCTTCCGCGCACCACGGGTGCAAGGATCTGTATTCTTGTTCCCTCGGGCAGCTCCATTATGCGGTCAACTATCTGGTCAATGCTCTGCTGACGTATTTCCTTGCCGCACTTCGGGCAATGCGGTACGCCTATGCGCGCCCAAAGCAGCCTGAGATAATCGTATATCTCCGTCACCGTGCCGACAGTCGAGCGGGGATTCTTTGAGGTCGTCTTCTGGTCAATTGATATGGCCGGAGAGAGGCCGTCGATATAATCCACATCCGGCTTGTCCATCTGTCCGAGGAACATTCGCGCATACGAGCTGAGACTTTCCACATAGCGTCTCTGCCCCTCCGCATAGATAGTGTCAAACGCAAGCGAGGATTTGCCGCTGCCTGAAAGTCCGGTAATGACCACCAGCTTGTCACGCGGCAGCTCAAGGTCGATATTTTTAAGATTGTTTTCTCTCGCGCCCTTTATGAAAATGCTGTTCTGCATGGTTCAATCCTCTGTGATAATATCTGCGTAATTGCCCCTGACAAGGCCGATAAGATCGGCGGGGGCGAGTTCCACCATGGTGCCTATCCGCCCGGCGCTGACAATGACGGTGCTCAATTCGGCAGCCGTGGAGTGAAAAACGGTAGTATACTGCTTTTTCATGCCGACAGGGGAACAGCCTCCGCGCACATAGCCGGTAAGCGCAGTCAGTTCCTTCACCTGAACCATGGCGACGGATTTTTCTCCGACAGACCTTGCGGCCTTTTTAAGGTCAAGCTCGGACGTCGCCGGAATGTCAAAAACGTATATCCGTTTGCTCGCGCCGCGTGCAACGAGAGTTTTGAAAACGTGCGACACATCTTCTCCGATGAGCTCTGCCGCCGTAACTCCGTCCACGGGAACATCGGTGTGTGGGTACTCCTTTGCGGCATATTCTATTCTGTTTCGGTCAAGAAGCCGCATGACGTTGGTCTTATGTTCTGTCATTACGCCGCCTCCGTTTTTCTATTTGAACACTTTATTATAACCTATAAAATTTATTCTTTCAACAGAAAAAGTCGTTTCTTTCATATTGTCTAAATTGCAACATAAAGATTCCACAAAGTTAGGCAACAGATAATTGCTGGA
>CAZPLL010000002.1:0-50487 GCA_964587485.1 uncultured Oscillospiraceae bacterium
AGACCCTTATAGGGTCTGCTCAAACCACCGGTTCAACCGGTGGTTTTGATTATTTCAGCTATTATACCTTACCTGTTGAGCCGAAGCCACCGCGGCTCGTCTCACGGAGATGCTCGACTGTCTCGAATTCTATATCCGGCTGTCTTTCGATAATGCGGAACTGGCAGACGCGGTCGTTCTTATGTATATAAGTGTCGCGCAGAGCGTAAGCCGCCATTTTCCATTCGTCCTCGTCGCCGCAGTAGGAGTTGTCTACCATGCCGATGCTGTTGGTCTGGATAATGCCGAAATTTTTATAGGTGCTGCTACGCGGCGCGATATGTGCCTCGTACCCCTCCGGCAGTATCATCCCGACACCGAGCGGGATCAGCTTGAATTCCCCGGCCTTAAACTCCACATCCTCGGCGGCGCGAAGATCTATCCAGTCCCCTTTTGATATTTTCTCGATCGGAATGATGCCCTCGGCAAAATATTTGATGTAAATTTTCATAGCGAGACCTCTTTCTGTTGACTTGAGTTTTTACAGCGAGTAAAATATACATATATACGACGCATGATAACACATAAAGGAGGATATTTCCATGCCCAGTTTCAATGATTTTTACTTCAGCTCGAGCAACGGCCGTAACCGTATCCGTGCCAGAGTCTGCACGCCCGATGTCGAGCCGCGTGCCGTGATACAAATCGCCCACGGTATCGCGGAGCATATCGAGCGCTACGATGATTTCATGACGTTCCTCGGGGAAAACGGCTTTGTCGTTGTCGGTAACGACCATCTGGGACACGGCAAGTCCTATGAAACGGATGAGGACAAGGGTTTCTTTGCCGAGGAGAACGGCTGGGCCTGCGTTGTGAAGGATATGGATCGTCTCCGCACCGAAATGCGCAAGCGCTATCCCGATCTGCCCTATGTATTCTTCGGGCACAGTATGGGCAGCTTCCTCACACGTACATATCTCATTGACCATCCCGACAGCTATGACGCCGCCATAATCAGCGGCACGGGGCACATGGGTCTGCCCATCGTGCTGGGCGGGCTCGGCATTGCAAACCTTCTTGTAAAGCTCAACGGTGCGCACGGGGACGGTACGGCGCTCAACAACATCGCGTTCGGCGCATACTGCGACAAAATCGACGATCCGCGCACCCCCTACGACTGGCTCAGCCGTGACGCAGCGCAGGTGGATAAATACATTGCCGACCCCAACTGCGGTTTTATCTGCAAGATAAGTCTTTACCGCGATATGATGGCCGGAATCAAATACATCACCAGCAGGAAGAATATCGAGAAGATGAACAAGGAGCGCCCCATTTACTTCATGTCCGGCTCGGCCGACCCCGTGGGTGAATACGGCGCAGGCGTAGAAAGAGCATACAACGCGTTCTGCCACGCGGGTCAGCGTGACGTGATGATACGTCTCTACCCCGACGGCAGGCACGAAATGCTAAACGAGCTCAACCGTGCGGACGTTTACCGTGATATCCTCAACTGGCTCAACGAAAAGCTGGCATAACGCAATATCTCCCACCCTGAGCCGGGTGGGAGATTATTATATGTATTTATCCGTACTTATTTCTTAGCAAAGTCAGCTATTCGTTCCGACTCGATTTTTTCGGCTCTTTCGAGGCGCTCGGCCTTATCCACGGTAGACTTGGGCACATTCTTCGGCGTCTGATTTCCGACGGCGCGAAGCGCCTTATGCGCCGCCTCAATAGTAGAAAGGGCGTTGCTCACGCTCTCCTCGGTCTGGCTCATGATCTGCTCCACATACTCACTCGCAACACGGCGGAGCTCGGCACTCTTTGCCTCGGCAGAGGAGATCATCTCCGCGCTCTTAGCTCTTGCGGCGCGGACTATCTCCTGCTCCTCCATAAGTGAACGCGCCTTTTCCTCGGCGCTCTTACGCAGACCCTCAGCCTCACGCTTGGCATTACCGATGAATTCGTCGCGTGCGGCAACAAGGCGCTTTGATTCTGCGATGGAGTCGGGCAACATGGCCTTGATATCGTTGATGATCTCAATGGCCTTTTCGCGCTCTATAATGCACTTGTCATTTCCGAGAGGGACACCCCATGCCTCGGTCACCATACCGTAAAGTATGTCCAGCAGCTCAATGATATCGTCTTTATTATCCATTAAACTGTCCTCCATTGCTTTGCTTTCTTTTCTATATCGGGAATGATTTCGTTCGGCACGAGCCCTTCAAGGCTTGCGCCGTATTTGGCCATCTCCCTGACGATGGATGAGCTGAGAAATGTATACTTCTCGCTCGATGTGAGAAACATGGTTTCAAGCTCGGGGTTAATGTTTTTATTGATGAGATTCATCTGAAACTCATAATCAAAGTCGGATGCCGCGCGCAGACCCTTGACCACTACTGCGCCGTCATACTGCTTCGCATACTCCGCGAGCAGGCCGGCGGACGTATCCACGGTAACGTTTTTATATCTCGACACGGCACGGCGAACCATGTCCGCCCTCTCCTCGATAGAAAACATCGGTGCGGTCTTTGACGAGTTGACGGCGATGCAGACAACGACCTCATCGAATATCTTTGCCGTGCGGCGGATAATGTTCAGGTGTCCGAGTGTGATCGGGTCAAAGCTGCCCGGGCAGATAGCTATGCTCATTTACGCCGACTCCTTGGTATAAATACATATCTTGACCTTGCCGTAGTTATATTCCCTGCGCTTACGGTAGGGCTCAGTCATTTCGGGAAGCATCTTTTCGCGCCGTGCTTCGCATATTATTATACCACCTTCCGACAATATGTCAACCAAATTGATTATTTTCAGCGCAGATTCGTACAAGTCGGAGTCGTACGGCGGGTCGATAAAGATAACATCGAACTTCCCGCAGTGGTTCAGGAAGGAGATCGAGTCCTCCTGAAGAACCGTAGCTTTCATGCCACAGGTCTTCAGGTTATCCTTTATGATGCGGACGGCCTCCCTGTCCCGATCCACGAACACCGCGCCCGCGGCGCCGCGGCTGAGGCACTCTATGCCCAACTGTCCCGTACCGGCAAAGAGGTCAAGCACCTGCCGCCCCTCAATATCAAACTGTATGATGTTGAAAACAGATTCTTTCACGTTGTCGGTCGTGGGACGGATATCATAGTTTTCCGGAGTTTTAAGGCGTCTCCCCCGGGCGGAGCCTGTAATCACTCTCATTCACTGTCACCCTTTTCGTTATGGAAATAGTCGTAAACGGTCTGTGCCGTGTTCCTGGGAAGCACCAGGCAAAGCTGTTCAAGCCCCGCCTCGCGTATGGCCTTTACGGTCTTGAAGTATTTTATCAGATCCGCCTTGCGCTTCGGCCCCACACCCTCGATTTTGTCAAGGACGGAGCCATAACTCTCGTTCCTGAGTGAGCGCTGGTATTCTATGGCAAAGCGATGAGTTTCCTCCTGAATATTGCCTATCAGGGAAAAGACAGCCTGATTGCCGCTTATGCCTATTTCCCTGCCGTCAGCCGTCACAAGTGCGCGTGTGCGGTGGCGGTCATCCTTTACCATGCCGAACGTAGGCACGGACAGGCCGAGAGCGGAGATTGCCTCAAGCGCCGTTGCGGTATGCATACTGCCGCCGTCGATAAGCAGTAGATCA
Organism: uncultured Oscillospiraceae bacterium; assembly: GCA_964587485.1. Taxonomy (GTDB): domain Bacteria; phylum Bacillota; class Clostridia; order Oscillospirales; family Oscillospiraceae; genus Limivicinus. The sequence goes on from CAZPLL010000002.1 coordinate 3,607, forward strand.
GGCAGGGGGAAAAAGCGCGTGTCACCGTCAACATAGTGTCTGAAGCGGCGGTAGACCGCCTGATACATACTGGCGTAGTCATCCTGCACGGCAAGATCCTTTATGCGGAATTTTCTGTAGTCGCGCTTGAGCGGTCTGCCGTCAACATGGACGGTCATTGCCGCAACTATCCCCGTGTCGCCGAGGTTTGAGACATCGAACGCCTCTATGCGTTTTGGGAAGCTCTCAAGCTCCAGCGCTCTTTGCAGCCATTCAAGAGTCTTTGAGCGGCGCTGGGTCTCTGTGGTGCGGCGGCGTATCTCCTCCTCAGCGTTGAGCGCGGCGCTCTCGATAAGGCGCATACGCTCTCCCCTTTTCGGTGTCTCGATATATATTCTGCGCCCGGATATTTCGCTCAGCAGACTTTCGAGCTCCGCCCTGTCCTCAATATCGCAGGGCAGAAGGATGGACTTCGGCCAGCCGCCGCGGTGCGCCGTGTAATACTCGCGCACAAGATCAGACACCGCCTCGGCGTCCTCCTCGATGGGCTCATCCATCATCTCGACATCCTTGCCGACAAGGTCTCCGTTCACAAAATGAAGCACCGAAAAGCAACTCTTCGCCCCCCGACAGAAGCCGACGGCGTCGGTATCGGCAAACGCCGTCGAAACAACGCGCTGTCTGTTTGTGAGGCTCTCCACCGCACGCAGACGGTCGCGCAGCTCTGCCGCATACTCAAAGCGAAGCTCCTCCGCCGCCTTTTCCATTCGTGCACGAAGCTCATCAATAAGCTCGTCGCTCCTGCCGTCGAGTATCAGCATGGCCTGTGATATACTGCGGCGATAGTCCTCCGCACTGCTCCCCTGCAGGCACCAGCCGGCGCAGGTGCCCATCTGGTAGTTGAGGCAGGGACGCTCCTTGCCGATATCACGGGGGAAGCGTCGCGAGCAATCGGGCAGGAGGAGTGCCTTGCTGATAGTGTTTATTATCTCGTGCGTCTGTCCGCGACCGCCGAAGGGGCCGAAATATCGTGCTCCGTCCTTGCCCGCGCGGCCGACCACGGTCATTGTCGGGTACTCACTGCGCACGTCAACGCGGATGAACGGGTAGCCCTTATCGTCCTTGAGGAGGATGTTGTAGTGGGGCTTATGGCGCTTTATAAGTGAGTTTTCAAGGACGAGCGCCTCGAATTCACTGCCCGCGACGATGACGTTGAAGTCATGTACCTTATCGACCATCGCGGCGACCTTGGGCAGGTGCTCACCGTGAAAGTAACTGCTGACGCGGTTTTTGAGCTTCTTAGCCTTGCCGACGTAGATCACCTCGCTGTGCTCGTCCAACATGATGTACACGCCCGGCAGCAGCGGCAGATTATTCGCTTTTTCCCGCAGCTCTTCAAGCTGTAGATTCATAGTCTGCCCCCTTCACGAGACGCGGTAAAAGTAAAATAGGGGCGTGCTTTGAACACGCCCCTGTACAATGGATGTACGGATATTACTCGGAAAAGTCGGAATCGATAAGCTCGGACAGAGTCGCAATCGCCTCATCCTCATCCGCGCCGTCAGCAATGATGGTGACAGCGGTGCCCTTAACGATGCCCAGAGACAGAACGCCCAGAAGACTCTTTGCGTTGACACGTCTATCTTCCTTCTCGACCCAGATGCTGCTCTTGAACTCGTTGGCTTTCTGAATGAAGAAAGTCGCGGGTCTGGCGTGAAGACCTACCTGATTGTTAATGACTACCTCTTTGGTTATCATACTCGCCACTCCTTATTCCTATACAGGTTTTACTTGCGTACATATACACTTTATCAAATCTTGCGCAAATCGTCAACCGATTTCCTCTAATTCGTTGTTTTCAACATTTATTTCGTGTTTGTTCGTCGCATTTTATTTCAGTTCGACAACTGTCACGCCCATTTCGCCTTCACCGAAACGGCCGGGACGGAAGGACCTGACAAGCTTGTTCCTCTTGAGCATTTGCTGGATAGCGGCGCGAAGCGCCCCGGTGCCCTTGCCGTGGATGATGGTGACTGTACCGAGCTTCGCCATTACGGCGTTGTCGAGGTACTGCTCCGCGGCCGAAACCGCTTCAAGCGACTCCATTCCGCGCAGGTCGATCTCCGTCGGGACAGCAGCTCTGATCGAGGTGGCGCTCCGCACCGGGGCGTTCTTCCTCTCGGGAGCCTTTTCCCCTTCAAGAAGCAACACCTCGTCCTCCTTAGCGGACACGTTCATTATGCCCGCCTTGAGGGACAGCACCCTGTCGGGAGAGACGGAAAGCACCGTGGCCTTGACATTCATTGACTTTATAAGCACAACGTCTCCCGGCTTCACGGGGCGAGAGGAGGACTTGTCCTCTGCGATCTCGGGCGTTGGACGCAGAGCCTCCTCGCTCCGGTTGAGCTTACGGCGCAGTTCGCTTCTTGCCTCGTTCACGCGGCGAATATCCTCGTCATCGTTAATGTGCTTTTTCATGTCGTCAAGCTCGCGGAACACCTGCTCGGCAGTCTCGCGCGCCTCGGCTATGATACGCTCGGCCTCGCGGCGGGATTTCGTATCGGCCTTTTCAAGCCTGACCTCAAGCTCCGCCTTAAGGAAAGCGGACTTTTTCGCGTTCTCCTCGGCCGTGCGACGAAGCCTTGCGGCCTCGTCCCTGTCCTTTTCAAGAAGCAGTCTTGTCTGCTCAAGCTTTTCAATGGTCGCCTCAAAGCTGGCGCTCTCGGTATTGACGCGGTTTTTCGCATCCTCGATTATATCCTCGCCCAGGCCGAGGCGCCGGGAAATGGCAAAAGCGTTGGACTTGCCGGGGATGCCGACAAGAAGATGATATGTGGGGCGCAGGGTCTCAACGTCAAACTCACATGAGGCGTTCTGAACGCCCGCCTCATTCGTCGCATATACCTTGAGCTCCGCGTAGTGCGTGGTGGCGGCGATGATGGCACCCCTCTGCCGGGCATATTCGATGATGGATATGGCCAGTGCCGCGCCCTCGGTCGGGTCGGTACCGGCACCCAGCTCGTCAAAGAGAAGCAGTGAGCTGTCGTCACACTCTGAAAGGATGCTGACGATATTGGTCATGTGCGCCGAGAAGGTGGAAAGGTTCTGTTCAATGCTCTGCTCGTCACCTATATCCGCAAGGATGTGGCTGAACACAGGCAAAGCACTGCCGTCTGCCGCGGGGATGTGCAGACCGCACTGGTTCATTGCGGCCAAAAGGCCGATGGTCTTGAGCGAGACGGTCTTGCCGCCAGTATTCGGCCCGGTGATGACAAGGGTATCGAAGCTGTCACCAAGCTCCACGCTGATCGGGACGGCCTTTGCCTGATCGAGGAGCGGATGACGGGCATTGCGCAGGACGACCCCCCGGGTATCAAGTGACGCCTCCTGACAGTCAAGCTTATAGGAGAGCTTTGCCTTGGCAAAGATTAGGTCAAGCCTCACCAGCACACCATAATCGGAGTCTATGTCGTCCCGATGCTCGGCACAGTCGGCGGAAAGCTCGGCAAGTATGCGCTCGATCTCAAGCTTTTCCTTGGCGGCAAGCTCCCTCAGCTCGTTATTTGCCTTGACCGCCGCCATGGGCTCGATAAACAGAGTCATGCCCGAGGCGGAAATATCGTGTACAAGGCCGGGAACGGCGCCCTTGTGGTCGGCCTTTACCGGCACAACATAACGGTCGGAGCGCATGGTGATGATGGGCTCCTGGAGCGCCTTTGCATAGCCGGGTGAAGAGATGATCTTTTGAAGAGCGTCACGCGCACGGGCGGCGGCAGCTCTCATCTGGCGGCGAATGGATGCGAGCTCGCTTGATGCGCCGTCGGCGATCTCATCCTCGCCGGTGATGGAATTATTGATTTTTTCCTCAAGAAATTTATTCGCGTGGAGTGCGTGGAAAAGATGGTCAATAGGGGTCTTGCCCACTGTATCGTCGGCGAGGTAGCCCCGGACAAGCCTCGCGCATTGCAAAACACGGGCTATGTCCAGCAGTTCTCTCGTATTGAGTGCGCCGCCGAGATCGGCTCTCGCGAGGGAAGGACGCACGTCCTTTACCCCGGAAAACGAGGGGCTTCCCCGCACGACCATCATGGTCTTTGCCGCGCTGGTCTCGTCAAGGCGGCGTTTGACCTCCGCCCTGTCCCCGGACGGAGAAAGGGCAAGTGCGGCTTCCTTCGCCGTATCGCCTACCGCCTGCTGTGCCAGCATTTCAAGCACTGTCGGCAGTTCAAGCGTTATCAGTGATTTTTCAGAAAAACTCATTATATTTCTCCGATGTTACGATTTGTCCGTTACCTTATCTTCTTCCAGTAGTCAAGTGTGCCGAAGCTCCTGTCCGCGTGAGCAAGGAGATATTTTTCGGCGGCAGCCGAGAGCCGGTCAAGGTGCTCCCCTTCCAGTGTAAACGAGAATATTCTCTTCGGAGGCGCGGAAACGGCATATCTGAGCGCGGCAAGTGACTGCCCGTCAAGGTACTCCGTGTTGCCGACCGTGGCGTTACGGCACCTGCGACAGCAGATACAGCCGTTTTCGAGCCCCAGCACCGGCTCCTCCGGCTCCGTTGTCCCGCAGACGGCACAGGCTTCAAGAGCCGGCGCGTAGCCCGCAAGACACATCAGGCGCATTTCAAAGACGGCTTTTATCTTCGCCGCGTCGTGAAGCTTGTTGCTCAGCGCATACAGCGAATTTAGCCCCAGACGGAGCATGGGTTCGTCCGGCTGATCCTCGACGGAAAAAGCATCAAGGCACTCGGCAAAATAACTGCCCAGCGCGAAGCCCGCTATATCCGCGCGAAGCCCCGGAAAAGCCTCCTTGACCGTCGCCTCGTTGACCGTCCAGCGCCCCTTGTTGCCGAAAAGCGTCATTTCGGAATATGTGAGCTGTTGGGTCGCGGCGGCGTTTTTACTGTTTTTTCTCAGTGCGCCCCTTGCCTTTGCGGTTATCTTTCCGTCGGTCGAGGTAAGGAGCGTCAGTATTCTGTCCGCTTCCTTATACCTCACCTCGCGCAGGACGAGGGCGTTTGTCGTGTTGAACATAATATGTACGCTTCATTCCGCAGGCCGGGGCTCATCCCCATGGCCTGTCATCGTTTTCTCATTACCCGGCATACCCGAGGCCGCCCTGAAAAGCAGATAGCCCATAGGGTCACCGGTGTCGGTAAAGGTCTGCCAAACGGCTTCGCAGTTCATGCTCTACCACCTCACTGCGAATAGTATTTGCAGTGAGACGATGTTTTTGCTTGGAATTAATTAGTCGTTGTTGAAGCCGAAATTGCGCAGGGAAGCCATGCTGTCGCGCCAGTTTTCCCTGACCTTTACCCATGTCTGGAGATAGACCTTGGTCCCCATGAACTCCTCGATATCCGCGCGGGCAAGCTCGCCGATATGCTTGAGCATGGCCCCTTTTTTGCCGATGATGATACCCTTGTGACTGTCCTTTTCGCAGTAAATGGTGACTTCAAGGTCGATTATTCCGTTATCGCGCTCGGAAAACCTCGTGACCTCCACCGCGGTGCCGTGCGGTATTTCCTTATCAAGGCAGGTGAGGAGCTTTTCGCGCACGAGCTCGGCGCATATCTGACGCTCGGGCTGGTCGGTTATCATATCGTCCGGGAAAAGGTGCGGCCCCTCTACCGCGAACTTATCCATCTCCGCCATAAGCTCGTCCACACCCTCGCCCGTCTTTGCGGAGACAGGGATGATAGCGTCGAAGCCAAACGCGGCGGAGTACACGGCCATGACAGACAGAAGCCGCGCCTTATCAACGGTGTCTATCTTGTTTATAACAAGCACTGCGGGCACGCCTGCCGCGCCTATGCGCTCTAACAGCGCCTGCTCCTGCGCGCCGATCTCCGCCACAGGCTCCACCAGCAGCAAAACAAGGTCAACGTCCGCAACGCTCTCGCGCACGACGTTCACCATATAGTCTCCGAGGCGGGTGCGGGGCTTGTGGAAGCCCGGGGTGTCCATGACCACGAACTGTGTCTCTCCCCGCTCGATAACGGCGGTTATGCGGTTACGGGTGGTCTGGGGCTTATTGGATACTATGGCTATCTTCTCGCCCACAAGCGTGTTGGTGAGGGTGGACTTGCCGACGTTCGGGCGGCCGCATACGGTTATCATTGCAGATTTTGTCATTATTCCTTATCCCCCATTATCTCTTTTTCTCTTGCTCTCATCTGACGTTTCATTTCTCCCTCGTCCACATGGTCATAGCCGAGGAGGTGAAGCACGGAGTGGACTGTGAGATACATTATCTCCCGCTCATAGCCGTGGCCAAACTCCTCGCCCTGCGCCTCACATCTTGGGACAGAGATTATCATATCGCCCAGCATTACGGCACCGGTATCCATGTCCCGCTCGCACCCGTCGGGGTCAAATTCGCCCGGGGTCAGCTCGTTGAGGGGGAAAGAGAGAACATCCGTCGCACAGTCAATTCCGCGAAACTCACTGTTTACGCTCCTTATGCCCTCGTCATTGGTTAACATAACGCTTATCTGACAGGGAACATCCACGCCCTCCGCGTCCAGCGCCAGCCTAATGGCCTTTTTTATAAGCGTGGCGGAATTTTTATGCCCGAGAGCCTTATACTCACGGCTTATATATACCTCGTGTTCCATGGTCTATCCCCTTTTGTACTTTTTCGGCGGGAGCTTTTTGACCTCAGCCGCCGGATTTTTCTTGTCGTATACCTCATACGCCTCTATTATCTTCTGAACAAGGCGGTGGCGCACCACGTCAGACCCGGTGAGGGTACATACGGCAATGTCGTTAATGCCGTCGAGCACCTTCATGGCGACCTTCAGTCCGCTCGTCTTATCCTCCGGCAGGTCGATCTGGGTGATGTCGCCGGTGATAACCACCTTGGAGCCGAAGCCTATACGGGTAAGGAACATCTTCATCTGTTCGCGGGAGGTATTCTGCGCCTCGTCAAGTATTATGAAGCTGTCATCCAGAGTACGGCCGCGCATATAGGCAAGAGGCGCGACCTCGATATTTCCACGTTCAAGATACTTCTGGTAAGTGTCCGCTCCCAGCATATCAAAGAGCGCGTCATACAGCGGGCGCAGGTAAGGGTCGACCTTGCTTTGCAGGTCGCCGGGGAGAAAGCCCAGGCGCTCTCCCGCCTCGACCGCGGGACGGGTGAGGATTATGCGGTTGACCTCCTCCGCGCGAAAGGCCGCAACCGCCGCCGCAACCGCAAGGTAGGTCTTACCCGTACCGGCGGGACCGATGCCGAGGGTAACGGTATTGTCGGCTATCGCGTCGCAATAGGCCTTCTGCCCGAGAGTTTTGGGTTTGATGGGCTTACCCTTCGCGGTTATGCATATGACATCTCCGGCAAGCTCGTTTATTTTCGTCTCCTTGCCCTCGGAAACAAGCTTGAGTATATAACGGACATTCTGCGCGTCGATATTCTCGCCTCTGGCCGCAAGGAGCAGTAGTCCGTTTATTGCCTTCTCCGCAAGAATAACATCCTCCGCTTCGCCGGATATGTGTATCATGTTCTCGCGGTCAAGCACCTTTACGCCCAGCTCGCTCTCAATAATGCGCAGGTTCTGGTCAAAGGAGCCGAATACGCTTATGACGTGCTCCATTCTTTCTACTTCAATAGTCTTTTCTATCATTGGTTATTCTCCGTTTTCTGCGGCGTGGGCGTAAGCTCTCTTGTTTCGCTGATCTCCTCGAGGCAGGAGGCACGCATGGTCACGCATAGAAGTCCGTTCTCACGGCTGACCGTAAAGCGTACGTCCTCGACCGTGCCGTCTATGCTGTCGGCAAGCGTGTCAAGGAGCCTTTTCTTCATACCATCTTCGTCCGCACAGTTCACAGTGACTGTTTCATGTCTTTGGTAAAGCTCTGCCGCAAAGCTGACAGGCATGGCAAAAAGCCCATCCATCCCCAGTTTGTATTCGCATATAATTCTATCACACTCGTCAATAGATTTTCTACTGCCAATATAGAAATTTATACACTTTTTTCCGATTCTTACAAAAAATCTCAGTCCAACGGTGTGGCTCTCCGTCTTTTCCTCGCGTTCAAGAGGACACACAGCGCACAGCTCGTACCATGTGTGTGCCTTTACACTGCCCTCGGCACGGACATAGCGTGGAAGATTTGTTATGCTGTCAATGCGGCTTTCGATGAGAGTTTCCCCGGCTGTGACCGCCCTCCCGGGAGCCGCCAAGGGCTTGCCGTTAAGAACCGTCATGGAATCTATTATGCCTGTTTTCGCGGCAATGACGTCAGCCGCGGCATCCTCGTCATATATTTCGGGCTTTACCGTGCGCTCGGTTATAGGCACATCGGCACAGGAGCCGTGAATGTTTACCGTCATCCAGCCGAGCTCCGGGAGCTTTAGCAGCATACGGCAGCGTATCGCGTCCGTGTCGAGACCCGGCCAGAAGGTTCCGTTTCTCACGCCGCACTCCTCGAGCGCGCGCAGTATCTCGCCTGTCGTAAGTTCTTCGTTGCCCTCAACATTTATCTCCCAGATAAAGAGCGACGAGAGCAGAAGCGTAATGGCGGTAATCAGCAGAAATATCAGCAATGTGCGTCTACGCACAAGGAGCTTTCTGTCAACGCTTCCGCCACGGCGCATTATAACGCGCATATCGCACATACTTCTTGCGGATATGTTTTCGAGCATCGGGAGGCTTCTTTCAAACACCTTCGCCCGCAGTGTATACGCATCAACGCTCTCAACATCCCACAATTCAAGCCTCTCCGTCGCCGCCGAATTCAGGACGCTTTCCGGAAAAGCCCCGCATATCTCGACTATTGCAAGCCCTTTTATCCTTTCAACTGTCCTCATAGGCTACTCAAACTCCACCGAACCGATTTTCCCATATATGATAAGAGTGTCCGTACTCATGGCGCTGAGCTTCATGCCCGTACCGTAAACATGAAGCTTACAGTGGCGGGCGGAGAGGACGATATGCTCGTTTCCGAATTCAAGAATACCTCGGTGTCCCTCGACCATAAGCCGCCTTGCCGCAACAACGGTCACTCTCGGTGTCTCCGGCACGCCTATGTCCGAGAGGGCGAAGCTCTCCGCAAGCTCTGCCGCAGTTTTCAGCTTTTTCATAGGCGCACCTCCTGTCCGTATAAATCTATGTGCGCGCACATAATTTAATACACGGACAAGGAGTTGATATGATTTTGAAGAGGCGTATATATATTCTGGCTACGCTGAGTATGCTGGCCGTCCTTACCGGCTTTTCGGCACAGGCACAGGAGAGCGTGAGAGGGGCGCTTCGACTGTGCGCCGATACTGTAATTCCGTCGCTGTTCCCGTTTTTCGTGCTGTCGGTGCTGTTGAATCGGCTGGGGCTACCGGGCATACTGTCGCGCCTTACGGGCAGGGTAGCGTCCGCGCTGTTCGGTGTATCCGGTGAGGGCGCGTCCGCGCTGTTTATCGGGCTTATCGGCGGCTATCCGATGGGCGCATCATACATCGCAGATATGTATCTCTGCGGTAAGATAGAGCGCGAGGAGGGCGAAAGACTGCTCACATTCTGCAATAACTCGGGTCCCGCCTTTATCATCGGCGCGATCGGCATGGGGGCGTTTCACAGCACGGCGGCGGGACTCATGCTGTACAGTGTACATATTGTTTCCGCATTGCTCAACGGACTTATTTTCTCGGGAAGCCAACGCGTTGAGGGAAGGACGCCCGTCACGGACGGTGAGTCTGAACTTGAAACCGCGCTCACCGACGCGGTGAAGAGCTCCGTCACGGCTGTGCTCAATGTATGCGGCTTTGTTGTTATATTCTCGGTGCTTGTCGGGCTTCTGGACTGCTCCGGGTATTTTTCGCGGCTGTGCATGATCCTCGGGAGGGCGAGCGGTCTCGGGAGTGAGTATATATGGGCTTTGCTCACGGGAGTCCTGGAGCTCGGGAACGGGGCGTATGCACTGAGCTTTCTGCCCCTGAGTCCCGCTTCTCTTGCTCTCGCCGCGTTTCTGGTGGGCTTCGGGAGCGTCTCCGTACACTGTCAGACCGCGGCTGTGCTTTCCCGGACAGGCATGAAAGGCACCCTGCATTTCGCTGGGCGCCTTTCAATGGCGATTATTTCGGCTCTTACAGCCTTTGTCTGCGGGATAATTTTTCTTAAATAAGCATTCCTGCGCGCTTATTTGCCGAGCTCCGCGACAAAGGCAGAGTATTTTTCGATCTTCTCCGCGCAGTCGTCGGAGCTTGTGCCGCGGACAAGCAGATATACCTTGATCTTCGGCTCGGTACCGGAGGGACGGACAACGATGTTGGAGCCGTCGGCCAGTTCGAAGTAAAGGACATTGGAGCCCGAGATGGGTGTCTTGTCGATTTTACCGAGGCCGGAGACGAAAACACTGCCGTCCTGATAGTCGCGCAGACGGATGACCTTCTCCCCGGATATATCGGCGGGAGGCTCGGTGCGGAGCTTTTCCATAAGGGACTTCATGCGCTGAAGTCCGTCAAGACCGGGCATTACAAGGTTCACGGTCTTTTCGCGGAACCATCCGTATTTCTCATAGAGAGCATTAACGGCATCCATAAGAGTCATGCCCATCTTATGATAGTGAGCCGCCATCTCCGCAATCAGGAGCGAGGCGGTAACAGCATCCTTGTCGCGGACATAGTCGCCCACCATATAGCCGTAGCTCTCCTCGAAGGCAAAGATATACTTGTAGCTGTCGGCCTTTTCCCACTCGGCAATACGCTCTGCCATGAACTTGAAGCCGGTAAAGGTGTCCTCGTAATGGACGCCGTTATACTCGGCAACCGCTCTCGCCATACCGGTGGTAACAATGCTCGCTACAGTGCCGGCGTTTTCGCCGAGAGTACCGGCAGCCTTCTTCGCGTTGATGATATAGTCAAGAAGCAGAACGCCGATCTGATTGCCGGTAATGGTGGAATACACATCATCACCCGTGCGCACCATAACGCCGACGCGGTCGGAGTCGGGGTCGGTGCCGATGATGAGGGCGCTGTCAACCTTCTTCGCAAGATCAACCGCAAGGTAGAAGCCCTCGGGATTTTCGGGATTGGGGCTTTCCACCGTGGGGAAGCTGCCGTCTATCACCATCTGCTCGGGCACGGGGAAGAGATGCTTTATGCCGAGGCGGTGAAGTGCCTCGGGGACCATCTTATAACCGCAGCCGTGGAACGGAGTATACACCACGCGGAAATCTTCCGCGACCTCCTCGACGGTCTTTTTGTCGATGACCTGTTCCATCACCCTGTCAAGAAACAGCCTGTCGGTCTCCTCGCCGATGATCTCGATGCGTCCGTCAGCCACGGCCTCGTCGAAGTCGCAGGTCTTAAAGCCGTTAAAGATGTCCGTTTCCGCCATGCGTGCGGCTATAGCGGCGGCTTTCTGGGGCGGGAGCTGTGCGCCGTCCGACCAGTATACCTTGTAGCCGTTATATTCCTTGGGATTATGGCTGGCGGTGATGTTAAGCCCCGCGGCGGTGCCGTAGTGCAAAACGGCGAAGCTCAGCTCCGGAGTTGGGCGAAGCGCGTCGAATATGCGCACATGGATACCGTTCGCCGCCATGACACAGGCGGCCTCGCGTGAAAACTCTTCACCGTTGAGGCGGCAGTCATGGGCGATAACTATGCCCTTTTTCTTCGCTTCCTCACCCTCCGCCGCGATGACTTCGGCAAACGCCTCGGTCACATGGCGTATAACGTGGATGTTCATGTGGTGAAGCCCGAGCTTCATCGTCCCGCGGAGTCCTGCCGTTCCGAACTCCAGCGGCGCGTAGAAGCGGCTCTCTATTTCCTTTTCATCGTCCTTAATGGCGTCGAGCTCCGCCCATTCGGACTCACTCAGCGCGGGACTGTCCAGCCAGCGCTGGTACTCTTCCTTATAATTCATCGCTGCTTTCCTCCTCACAAAGCTTTTTTGCATCATCGTAAAGGCTTGCCGGGACATACAGATCCACGCCCTGTCCGCTCACTCCCAGAACGAGGCTGCCGAAGCTTCCGTCACCCGGGAACATACGCAGGCACGGTATACCGTATGCCTCCAGCATATTTGCTTTCAGCTCGTCGCCGAAATTGGTATTGCGGCAGTTACAGAGGAACACAGGCTCCTCCGGTTCGCCGTTTTCGTCCTTGGGCCAGCGTTCGAGCAGGGAGCCGTTCAATGCCCTGCCCCATTTGCTTTGTTCGTTTTCTCCCATAAAAATCCTCCCGTTATAGAGTTTCACGAACTCTACTTATGGTATTTTGATCCCTCGATTATCTTGAAGCCTCTGTACACCTGCTCGGCAAGCATCACTCTCGCCAAATGGTGCGGAAAGGTCATTTTTGACATACTGAGGCGCAGATCGGCACGGCTCTTCACCGCGTCCGAAAGGCCGAATGAGCCCCCTATCACAAAGCACAGGCGTGGCCTCCCGGAGTTCTCCCGCTCCGAAATAAGCTTTGCCACGGCCTCGCTCGGCATCTGTGAGCCCTCGACGCACATTGCGATGACGTAGGTGCCGGAGGGAATATTTTTCAAAATCTCCGCGCCCTCTCTGTCAAGTGCCGTCCTGATCTCCCGCTCGGACGGGTTGTCGGGCAGACGTGTCTCGGCGAGCTCCACGCACTCGAAGCGGCAAAAAGCCTGTAGTCGCTTGCGGTATTCGTCGAAAGCGTCAATATAAAATTTCTCGCGCATCTTACCGACGCAGATGAATTTTACGGCAAGCATTATTTCCCGACCTCCACGCTGAGACAGACCAGATCCGGCGCACAGAGCACCGTCGCCTCTGTCCCGCTCAGAGCTTCCTGCACGCATTTCATGGCCGCGTGCGGGGTATTATTCTCCCGGCTGAGATGGCCGAGGATGAACGTTGAAGTCCCGCGTTCATACAGCGCCACTGCAAGCCGGGCACAGTCATCGTTGGAGAGGTGCCCATGGTCTGATAATATGCGTCGCTTGAGCGCGGCAGGATATCTCCCGTCGCACAGCATTTTTACGTCATGGTTAGCCTCGATCAGCACGGCATCCACCCCGGCGAGATTATCCAACATCTCTTCCGTAACGTGTCCCGTATCCGTGGCTATTGCAAAAACTCCGTTGCCGCGGACGCGATAGCCGACGCTCTCATCCGTGTCGTGGGGCGTATGGAACGCGGTCACTGAAAGATTTCCAATGTTAAATTCCCCGCCCACGGGTATTATTTTCATATGCTCCTCGACCTCCGGTATCATGCCTCGCAGTCGGTTGGCGACCGTATGAGGTGCGTAAACAGGAATATTATAGTGCTTCAGGAGCATTTTCAGTCCGGAAACGTGATCGGAGTGCTCATGAGTAATGAGCACTCCGCCGATATTTTCCATAGAAATGCCAACAGCCTTGAGGGTCGAGACGACCCTGCGCATGGAAATTCCGGCGTCAATCAATATATTAGTGCCGCCATCTGACAGCAACAGACAATTACCGCTGGAACCGCTCGCAAAAACAGATACGCGCATCAGCAAACGGAGACGATCTTCTCCGAGCCGTCCGGCTCGTCGGAGAATTCGACCAGTTGGATATCCGCGCCCAAAGCCCTGAGCTTGCCGACAAAGTTCTCGTAGCCGCGCTCGATATAATTGATATCCTCGATGAGCGTGGTGCCCGAGGCGCACAGCCCCGCGATGACCATAGCCGCACCTGCGCGAAGGTCACAGGCCTTGACGGGTGCGCCGGTCAGCGCCGTGCCGCCTTCTATGACTGCAACGCGGCCGTCAACCTGTATCTCCGCTCCCATCTTGCGAAGCTCGTTAACGTACTTGAAGCGGTTGTCGTATACTCCCTCGGTGATGACGGAGGTGCCGTTTGCAAGGCACAGCAACGCCCCCATCTGCGGCTGCATATCGGTGGGGAAGCCGGGATAGGGCAGAGTTTTTATGTTGGCACGGCGAAGCTCCGTCGCGCCCTTTACCAGCACGGCGTCACCGTATTCCTGAACGATAGTGCCGGTTTCGCGCAGTTTTGCGCTGATACACTCAAGGTGACGGGGAATAACGTTCTTTATAAGCACCTCTCCACCCGTTGCCGCGGCCGCGACCATATATGTACCCGCCTCGATCTGGTCGGGGATGATGGCATAGCTGCCGCCGTGGAGACTGTCGACACCGTTTATCTTGACGGTATCGGTGCCCGCCCCGCGAATGTCCGCGCCCATGGAGTTGAGGAAGTTCGCAAGGTCAACAATGTGCGGCTCACGCGCGGCGTTCTCGATAATGGTGCGTCCCTGTGCGAGGGTGGCCGCAAGGATGATATTCATGGTTGCGCCCACGGAGACCTTGTCGAGATATATTCTCGCGCCGTGGAGCTTCCCATCGGCAGTATCGGCATAGACGAAGCCGTTTTTGACCTCGACCTCCGCGCCGAGAGCCGTCATGCCCTTGATATGCTGGTCAATGGGACGGACGCCGAAATTGCACCCGCCGGGCATGGTGGTCTTTGCACTGCCGAAGCGGCCGAGCATCGCGCCGATAAGGTAATACGACGCTCTGATCTTACGCATGAGGTCGTAGGGGGCGTCCTGATAGCGCACCTGAGTGCAGTCTATCTCAACGGTGGACTTGTTGATATAGCGGATCTTAGCGCCAAGCTCGGACAGAATAGTCAGCAGCATATCGGTATCGCTTATCTGCGGCATATTCTCTATGCGGCAGACGCCGTTGACCATAAGGGCCGCCGGAATTATCGCAACTGCGGCATTCTTCGCGCCGCTAATCTCGACCTCACCGCGCAGTGTGGTCCCGCCTTTTATTACATATTTCTCCACTGTGTGCACCTTCCAATACTCATGGCAGAGCATACGTTGCCCAACCAATGTTTGATTTTACCACATAGTTGTATATCGCGCAAGAGTTTTCTCTATATATAGTGCCTGTTCGGGTCTCACAAATTGAATTTCATGTATTTTTCAGCCCTCAGAAGCGCTATAACCGTCTTTGAGTCGCGGATATCTCCGCCGAGTGCGCGGTCGGCAAGAGCGGCAAGACTGTGCTTTTCCACATTCAGAAGCTCGTTTTCATCCGGGTGACTCTCCCCCTGGTGAAGCCCCAGAGCCAGAAAGATGTGTATCTCCTCCGTAAGGTATCCGGGTGAAGCGTACACGCTCCCCAGCGACACCATACTGTCGGCACTCAGTCCCGTCTCCTCCGAGAGCTCACGCACAGCGCACTGCTCCGGGCTTTCCCCGGGCTCAAGCTTTCCCGCCGGAACCTCAAGCATTTCACGGGAAAACGGATATCGGAACTGTCGAACCATATAGCACGTCCCGTCGCTGTCCACCGGCAGCACCGCAACGCCGCCGCAATGCTCCACCACTTCTCGCTTTGCCTGCGCTCCATCGCTCAGCTCAGCCGTATCGAGGCGGACATTTACAATAAGGCCGGTGTATTTCCTCTCGCTCTCTACGCATTTTTCCGTCAGATCCATGTTTTTGCTCCGCATAATTTCTTTGATTTACATAATCACGCCTTGAGTATAACATATGTTTCTCAGGATTTCTACATAATTTGTGCGATTTTTTCAAATTTTTTCGGGATTTTTTGTAGCGCATATTGCTTTTTATACAAGTTGGTTTGATATTTTGCCATAAGGCCAAGCCCGCAGGAGCGTTTAACTCCTGCGGGCTTGATGTTATTTTTTATCAGACGTAGTCGTCATCATCATTTTCGTCGTAGGCTTCGCGTTTTTTCCCATTTCGCGACTTGTCGCGTGTAAGGTACAGATAGAGCACCGTGCCGCATATCATGGTAACGATGAGCACGACCCCAATGAAGATCACGAGCGTGAGGCTGTTGCCACGGGTCTCAAGCACGCTGTCGTCCGTCGACGTGACGTCTGTAGTGCCGAGCTTATCCGTCGGCGTGGGAGTTGTAAGTACACCGTCTCCCGAGAAGGAGTCGTCGTTATTTGTGCCCGGTGTATCGGTCGTAACCTCGGGCGTAGCTTCGGGAGTCGGCTCAGGCGTCACGACCGGGGTCGGTGTGGGAGTTGGCGTGGGTGTGGGAGTAGGTGTAGGCGTGGGCGTCGCCTTTGTGACATACAGGCTGGCACGCTCGGACTCCGTGCTTCCACCGGAGCCGTAGAACACACTGTATATCTTCCAGCCATCCATGGAGAGAGGTATATTATAAAGCTCGATTATATTATCGTCATAGCCCACCACAGAAAGTCCGGAGAACTTGGTATACGCCTCCTGTGCGCGGATATACTCACTGCCCTTTTCAAAATACCAGTCAATTGAATCGGCATTATCGGCATAGGATGTGAAGATACACTCGCCGCCCTCGTACACATATTCAAGGCCCGGGTGCTTCGTGATTTCAGGGGCGTCGCCGATAACAACAGACGGGGTCTGCGTGGGTGTGGAAGTAGAGGAGCCCTTTATCGTCAGGTAAATATCCTGTCCGGCGGTGTCTCCCCCGGAGAGATTATAGGAGACCGTGACATAGAACGAGCCGCTCTCATTCGGGGTGCCGGATATGGTAAAGGAGTCGCTCCCCGCGGAAAGGCTGAGCCCTCCCGGGAGCGAGCCCGAGCTCACCCACGGCTCTCCGCTTATGCCTGTTGCGTCAAACACCCAGTTAACACTGTCGTTCACGTTCGCGTTCTTGATGTAGGCGGCATATGCCGAGCCCGGAATGATACAGAGCAGGGCAATAACCGTCAGCAAAACAGATATGATCCTTTTCTTTTTCATTTTTCGCTCCGTTTCTGTGTTTTTACCTGTCTTTAATTATATATGTCGCTCCGTTAATGTCAAGAAGCGCGACCAACTTTTAATGGAAATTAAGGGTTTGAGAGCAAAACTCGGATGTACATTCCGCATAAGGCGAAGTGTACACCCGGGTTTTATTTTTTACCGATAGTCGCTTTGTTTTTTCAGCCGAACACGGCTTCCGTCGCGCCGTCAAGCTCACCCAGATCCCACAGGAGACGGCTCGCGATGTATTTATCGCGGATGTCCTTTGTCATGGTGAAGGTAGTTTTTATCTGCTCATTTGTATAACCGAACTCCCCTGCCGTAAGCGGGGCGTCCATGCTTTTCATAAGGGCATACACGCTGTCATAGGAGGGCATGGTGTCGATGAGCTTCAACAGCTCGTCCCAGTTGTCGATTATCCTGTCAAGGCGAGTGCGGTGCTTTTCCTTGTCGTACTTGCCCTCGCGCGTCTCGGCCTTTATCATGGCCTCCGCGCCCTCTCCGACAAAGGAGAGAAGCCGCAAATTCCATGCGCCGAGGTCAAAGGCTTCGACATATCTCAGCGCTTTCTCCCTGTCCGGTGTAAGGGTGCGGATGTACTCATACACCTTAAGTGAGTACAGCGTTGCTATGCCGCACTGTATGCCGTGGAGGTCGGCCTGTGCATCTTCAAACGACAGGGAGCGCATATCCCATATGTGTGAAAAATAATGCTCCATACCGGAGGCAGGACGTGAAAGCCCAGCGTATTTCATTGCCATCCCCGCGATGACCATGCCCTCCATGACGGCCTTTACTGCATCATGGTCGCGCTGTAAAAGCTTCGGCGCGGCACTCACCACGCGGTCAAGGGAGGTCTCGACAAGCGCGGCTACGACAGGACAATAGTATTCATCCACCAGAATGTGTGCGATCCTCCATTCGGTAAGGCTTATATACTTTGCAAGCATATCGCCCACGCCCGCCTGAAGCATACGCATCGGCGCCTGTGCGAGCACATCCACATCACCCACGACGGCCCACGCGAATGTACTGTCAAGCGAGACCTTCAGCCCGTCCCTATCCATGGAGGAGGTCGCAGAGGCGAAGCCGTCCATGGACGGCGCGGTACCGACGATGATATACCTGCGCCCCGATATCGCCGAAAGAAGCTTACCGGTGTCATTCACGACGCCCGAGCCTATGCCGATAACAAGGTCGCACGAATAATCAAAGTGCATCACAGCGGAACCGACGGTTGCCTCCGTGGGCTTCACGGGGTCGCCGGGCAGGATATACTTTGTGTAGGGTATGCCCGCGCGCTCAAGCGCGGCGCAAACTCTCTCCCCGGCGGCGGCAAAGCTCGCCGTACCGGAGAGCAGGAACGGTTTTTTCGCTCCGCATTCGTGTATAAGCTCAGGCAGGCGGTCGATCGCGCCCTCCTCGATTATGACGCGCTTTGTGCCGACGCTGTGCGTTTTGCCGCAGTCACATTCAAACGCGCCAAGCTCGATAAGCTTTTCCAGTGGGAGGGATTTTATTTCGTTTACGGTCATCTGCTTCTCCTATACTCAGTCAAACAGAACACAGCCCTGCTGCATAAGCGCGTCTTGCAGGAGCTCCGCTTTAAGCTCTCTCGGTGTAACACCGCGCAGTGCGCTCAGCGCGGCGGCGGTACCGGCGGCCTGTCCGGTGGCGATGCATATGCCCATTACGCGGTAGCTTGCGTGGGCGCGGTGCGTGCCTGATATACAGCGTCCGCAGGTAAGAATATTGTCCAGTCCCCTCGGTAGCAGACAGCGATACGGTATATCATACGGCACTGCCGGCTGAGAATGACCCTCCGCCTGTCCGCCGCCGCTGGGGTTGTGTATATCAATAAGAAACCATGCGTTGTGTACGACAACATCCGTCTGGCGTGCACCGGTTTCGACATCATTGTCGCACAGGATATAATCCCCGATTATTCGCCGCGTTTCACGCACGCCGAGGGTACTGCCCGTACCGATAAGACGACAATTTTCGTAGCCCGCGATATATTTTTGTAAAAACTCTACGACGGTGTCTACCTGCGCGCGAAGCTCCAACTCGGCGCCGAGCACGCCCTCCGGCGTAAGAGTATTATATCCGTTGGCCTGAGTCGCGTTTACACTGCGCTCGCCGGGAGTGTCGGTCCTGTGCAGACGCACTATCGACACGTTTTTAGGCAAAATGCCACTATCATGCATCCTTTTGCAAAAGGCGGAATACCTTTCCCCGTCGGGCATGGTGACCGGATCCGTGCCGCCCCAGCAGGTTATGGCGCGTTCCTCGTCAACATTATCAACGGTAAATTCCAGTGACGTCGGCTGACAGCGCCCGTCCCCGTCGCGGCCTACACGCACCTCCGCTCCCGCTCTCGCGGCAACAAAGCCGTCGCCGGTGGCATCGACAACAACACGGGCGTACAGATTTTTAAGCCCCTCCTGCGTCGCAACTACAACGCCGGTGACGGAGCTTTTTTCTTTCAGCACCTCGACGACCGGGGTTTGAAGGAATATATCCACTCCGGCGTCCGCCACGAATTTAAGGAGGATCGCCTTTGCTCTTTCGGTGCTTACGGACTTCTCCGCACCGTTTCGTGTCCTGTTGACAACAACACCCAGGAGAGAATTTAACTCCTCGAGCATGGTGCCGGGCGCTACCTCGCCGAGAAAGGGGTTAACATACCCCGCGGTCATCATGCCGCCGAGTATCCCGTAGCGCTCCACAAGCGCGGTTTTCGCGCCCCGGCGTGCCGCCGCGACCGCCGCCGTTATTCCTCCCGGCCCGCCGCCGGACACGATCACATCGTATTCCTCAAAAAAACGTCTCATATATATCTCCCAGTATATACAATAGTGTAAGCGTTAGTGTTTACTCCGCCTCAATGAAGGCTCTGTCCTCAATGTACGCAGACTCGTCCGGCACGCGGTCATACTCAAACACTATCTCCGCCGACGGCGTATAAGTACGACAGCACTCCTTCCACGCGCTCCAGTCAATAACACCGTTGCCCATGCGGAAATGGTCGTCTGTTTTGCCTTGATTGTCATGGATATGATAGGCGATCAGGCGGCTGTTCAGTGTGCGCTGAACGCGGCTGATATCATAGTCGCCCAGGACGGCATGACCCACATCGAGCAGACACCGCAGTTCGGGATTCTGTCCGAACAGGTCGAGAAACTCCCGCTCATCAAACATTGTCACACCGTCCACGCGCTTACCGATATTCTCTATGACGAGCTGAACGCCATCACTGCGGCATATTTCGTCAAAGCGATTTATACGCTCAATGCTCAGCTGCTGCTTGCGGTATATCTCCTCGCCCGTTGGGGACGGGGAGAGCGCAAGATTTGTGTGCGTATGCAGTACATAGAAGGCACTGTCAAAGCGATGATACAGCCCGAAGGGTCGCATCAGCCTGTCGAACAGCTTTTCATCCGTACACTCATCGGCAAAGCTCACTCCCATCGGCCCGTGAATACTGAACGCGCCGCTTCTTTCGTGCATAAGCTCCGCGATCATGGCATTATAATACAGTTCATCACCGTAATCCCAGAATATCTCTATCCCGAAATCCTCCGGAAGCCGGGACATCCATTTCATTCTGGGACCGACATAGCTCAGCGAGCTGACCGAATACTTCATACGCTGTACCTCTTTTTATTCTTTGGTTCCGCTGGTGGCAATGCCCTCGACGATGTGCTTCTGGCAGATCGTCACCACGATTATGATGGGGATTATCGCGCTTGCCGCGGCCGCCATGACCATGTTATACTCGCGCGCGTCGTCAACGAGCCAGAAGCGGATGCCGAGCGGGATGGTATAATTTGCCTCGCTCACGAGCATTATCAGTGGCTGGAGATACTGGTTCCACGTTGTGATGAACGCAAGTATTCCGGCAGAGACCAGTGCGCTCTTGGTAAGCGGCATATAGATAGTCCACCATATTTTAAGATGGCTTGCGCCGTCGATCTTCGCGGCCTCCATGAGCGAGTCGGGCAGGCTCATATAAAACTGCCTGAGCAGGAATATGGTCGTGACGTTGAACCACGACGGCAGAATAATGGCCGTAAGGCTGTCATAAAGCCCGATAGTCTTAAAGAGCATGAACTGCGGGATTATGGTAGCCTCGGTTGGTATCATCATGGATGCAAGAAGCATCATGAACACCACGTTTTTTCCTCTGAACTGAAGCTTCGCAAATGCATACGCCGCCATGGACGCAAACAGAAGCTGTCCCACAAGGGATATGACCGTGACCACGAGAGAGTTCCAGTAAAGTCTCGTGAACGGTGCCTGATCGTCCGTCCATATTCTCACATAGTTGTTCCACTGTATCTCGTCCGGGATCCAGTCCACGGGGTAGGTCATAACATCGGCGGGCAGCTTTACGGACGCGGACAGCATCCAGAACAGCGGCAACAGAAATATCAGCGCGATAACGCCGATTATCACTGTGCGGATTATCGCCTTTGAGCGTTCCTTATGTTTCATTTATAAAGCCCCCCTCTCTCAGTAATGTACCCAGCGCTTCTGTCCGACGAAGTTGAAGAGCGTGACAATCATGATCATCACGAACAGTACAACGGCCTCCGCGCTGGCATAGCCGAAGTTATAGTTGCTGAACGCCGCCTCGTATATTCGCACGACGATCGAGGTATTCGCCTTTGTTGCCTGACTGTAGGTCATGACGTTTATGGATGTGAATATCTTGAACACGGCTATAAGACGCACGATGAGGAGATAGAACGTGGTGGGAGAGATCATGGGAATGGTTATCTTTATAAAGCGTGTCCACTCGGACGCGCCGTCTATCGAGGCGGCTTCGTACAGGCTGGTGGGTACATTCTTCAGCGCCGCCATGTAGATTATAAGGCCGTAACCGATAGATGTCCAGATAACAAACAGAATGATGGGTATCTTATTTATATCACCGTCGGAGAACCAACGGGGAAGTTCTTCTAATTTGAATACGTTCAGCAGGATCATGTTGATGGGGCCGTCCTCACGGAAGAGCATCTTGAAAACGACCGCGACCGCAACCGCGCTGCTGACATAGGGGATGAAAAACGCCAGCGTCATAAGCTTTCTACCGTAGATCTTGGCGTTGAGATGATAGGCAAGCACGAGAGAAACGATAATGGTGATGGGGACGGTAGTCACCGCATAAACGAGCGTATTTTTTAGCGCGCTGGTGAAATGACTGTCGTGGAAAAGCTTTTTGTAATTGTCGAACCAGACTATTTTGATTCCCTTCAGGCCGGAAAGGAAATTCCATTTGGTAAAGGAAAGCAGCAGGGACGCCACCAACGGCAAAAGAACCAACACCGCGAATATTATCAGCGTTGGCGCAAGAAAAGCGTAAGCCGTTTTATTGTCTCTGTATTTCAGCTTTTGCTTGGATTTCATTATACAAACCCCTCTCAAAAAGGTCAGGTCATGGAGCAGGCGTTGTTGCCTGCCCCATGATCGAGAAAAATGCTTAAATATTATGCGTCCTTGATAGCCTCATCGGAGAGGGTCTTGAGCTCGGCAAGAGCTTCCTCGGGAGTCATCTCGCCGCTGTGAGCGTACATGACATACTCCTGCATCAGGCTGTTGAGCTGGCTGTAGGCGGTGAGCTCGGTGTCAACGTGGTTATTGCCGGTGAAGTTGCAGACAACGCGCTTGTAGGACTCGACGTCAACGAGCTTTGCGGCCTCTTCCTCGGAGCCGAACACGAGGTCGACCATGCCTGCGGCATCGGTGCCCTTCCAGGTGGGCATATGGCCGGCGATGGCAAGGTACTTGCAGCCGTAGGTGGAGTACCACTTCAGGAAGGCAACTATAGCATCGAAGTTGTCCTCATTGCAGTTGGTGGCAATACCGACGTGCGAGAAGGTGGAAACGCCCTCCATGTAGTTGGTCTGGCCGGCTTCCTCAAGAGGCCAGGGTGCAAACGCGGTGACGAAATCAACAGGATAGGTCTCGGTATCGCGCAGGAAACGGGTCATGTTGCAGGTAACAGTGGAGGCTGCGCCGCCGGAGGTGTAAACACCGTGGGTGGTCGCGCCGTCATAGCGGTAGGAGGTCAGAGGATACCAGATGCCTTCTGCAACCGCGTCGATGTCGCGGGAGAGTGCCTTGAGGATAACGGGATCGTCTGCGCTGCTGGTGCCGTCTTCATGGTAGAAAGCGTTCTTGCCGTAGACCTGATACATGCAGTTGTAAACGGTGTTGATTGCCTGGTAGGAGGAGCCGCCCTTAACATCATCATGGGTCATGGCGCGGCTGGCTTCGATGTACTCGTCCCATGTCCACTCGGTGGGAATGTCACCAAGTCCGGCATTCTCCCACTCGGTCATGTTGATGGCTATGTAGTAGCTCTGGCCACCGGCGGGGAGGGTGTAGATGCGGTCTTCATACTTACAGGTGTCGTTGCCCCAGTTGGCAACAAGGTCAACGCCCCACTCATCCACCATGTCGGTGAGATCCATGTACAGGCCGTTTTCCCAGCGTGCATAGGCGTTGTACAGCTCGAAGCTGTGCAGAACGTCGATCTCGCCGGCCATCATCGCGGTGTTGACGGCAACGTTGCCCTCGGCATTGTTGTTGTAGGTGTTGAGAACTACTTCAACGTTGGGGTAGGTCTCGTTGAACTCTGCGATCATGTCATCCATGCCCTGTGTGCCCTTGAAGGGAACCCAGAAGCGAACGGTGCCGCTGATGCTCTCGGGATTTTCCTCGATGATCCAGGAATAGATATCGCTGGGGTCTTTTGCGGTGGTCTCTGCTGCGGGCTCCGTCGCGGGTGCTTCCGCCTCTGCGGAAGGCTCCTCAGCGGGAGTTGTGGCAGTCTCTCCACAGGCGCACAGTGCGAACACCATGGTGAGTGCCAGAAGAAGTGCCAGGAACTTTTTCATTGGTTTTCCTCCGTTTCATTTTCTTGTTTTTCTTATTTATTAAAATATGCACGCATATTCTAATCTCTCATTTTAAGCTGCTGTCCTCCAGGTACACGCCCTGCTTTTTAAGGTGCTCTCTCAGCACGGCAGTGTCAAGCTCACGCACAGAGCAGCCGCGCTCTGCCGCGAGCGCCGCGGCCACACCCGCGGCCTGACCCGTTCCCGTGCAGGGCGGCATCAGGCGTATGCCTCCGGCCGCATCGGCAGTTGCGCTTATACAGCGCCCGGCAACAAGGAGCTGTTCCACTCCCTGCGGCACAAGTGCGCGATAGGGTACGCCGTACCAGTTGCCGTTTTTTATAGGTATATAGCTGTTGCTGAGAGGGCCAAAACGCCCGTGAACATCAATGGAATTTGACAACAGAAGTATTGCGTCCTCCGGCACGCGCCCTTCCAGAATATCATCCTGCTCCATGGTATACTCGCCTTTGATATGGCGACTTTCCCTGATGCCAAGCGTTGCGGCAGTGCCAAGCATCTTTGCGTTTTCACAGCCGGGAACATATTTTCTCAGGAAATTGAACACTACTTCGACCTGCCTGCGTCCTTCCATCTCGCCGCGGGTGAGGCTTGCATTGTCTGTTGCGTCAACGTTCATTATGCGAGTGGTATTAATGCTCCATTCGTCAGGCTTTACTCCCCTGAACATTCCTATGGAAACCCTGTCCAGCGGCCAGTCACCATTATCCTTTGCTTCCTTAACGCGCCAGTGGAAGGAGCGGTAGTTCACGCCGTCTTTTCTGTAGAAGTTATTTATATTCGCCTGAATATCCGCCTCCACCGCCGCGAGGTCAACATTGCCTACGCGGAAAAACAGCGACGCCGGCTGAGTTATACCCAGTTCTTCATTCCCTTTCGCGCACGGCACTCCCGCGCGAAAGGCCACATCCGCGTCCCCGGTGCAGTCAACAAATGTTTTTCCCTCTATGGCCTGCAAGCCGGATTTGGAATTGACAATCACCCCGGTCATGCGGCCGCCCTCCGTGATGGGCATGACAAACCCGGTATGGTAGAGAGTCGTAACCCCGGCTTCGGTGAGCATCTCGTCCATCAGCCGCTTCAGTCCCTCCGGCTCAAAGGGAGTAAGATGGTCATGCCCGACAACTATCCACGAGGAAAAAGCAGTTCCGGCACGAACCTCCGACGGGTGGATAGCATCTCCGCGCTCGACAAGACGGTTAACTATCTCCTCGAAGAGTCCCCGAATTATCATTTTTTCCCCGTCCTTGTCGTAGCTGGTCATGAACGGGCCGACCAGCCCTGACGTTGCCATACCTCCGGCACAGCCGCCCGCCTCAACAAGCAAGGTTTTCGCGCCCTCACGCGCCGCGGCGATGGCCGCGCAGAAGCCGGCAGGACCGCCGCCAACTACCACAACATCCGCACTGTACGCGAACGGCACATTCTCAGATACTCTGACTGTCTGCATATATCACACCTCTTAGCATTTCTAAACACTTGGAGCGTTCCAAATTTGGGTAAAAGTTCACATTTGTCCGGTTTCCTGCGCCCGGGTCATTACTTGGAGCGTTCCAAGAAACGTCTAAAAAATAAAGCCCTTTATTTTTACAGAACTTTATTCAACTATACTCCCCGCTCCACCGCCTTACCCATACAGATGAGGCGGTGTGCGGTTAAAATCAGTCAAACCAAACGGGACGAACACTGTCCCTGATCACAAGCTCGGCAGGGACTACGATCTCCTCCACATCCTTGTTCGGGTTCTGTAAACGGTCGAGCAGGCAACGCGCGGCGATGGCACCCATCTGCTCCTTATGTATGTTGACGGTCGTCAGCGCGGGTGTGGAATACCCCGAGATCGACGAATCCTCATACGCGACGATAGAAACATCATCCGGAATGCGGACGTTCTGCTCATATAAATACCGCATTGCTCCCAGCGCCAAATGCCCATTTGCCGTCAGGATCGCGTCGGGTCTGTTCCCTGCTTCCCAGAAAGCTTTGAAGGTATCATAGGCACCCTTGCCATTGTTCTGGTCGCAGTCCATGATCCAGTCGCTCTTGAGCTCGACACCGCACTCACGCGAAACAGCCCGGAGTGCATCATATCTGACATAGTTTGAGCGGAAGGTTTTGGGGCAGTTTATATAGCAGATATCCCTGTGCCCGGTATCAAGCAAATGCTTAAAGCCGAGTCTGACCCCATCACCGGGATCGGCACGCACGGAGTCGATACCGCTCTCCAGACTTCCGACGCCGACAAGGACAAAGGGGAAATTCATATCCACCAGCCTTTTTATCATTCCCATGTCATAGGGGAAGCCGACGATAAAAATACCGTCCACGCGCTTGTTCTGAACCACTCTCGGCAGCTCGCCCGGGCTATCTATGGAACAGAACTGCTCGATGATGGTACCGTACTTCGTATCAATAAGCGCAGACATGATACCTGAGCTGATGTTATAGGAGCATATACCGGTATGCTGGTCAAAATCATAGCTTATCATCGGAGATTTTTCCGACATAATGACGATACCGAGGCAGTTTGTTGTGCGTGTGCTCAGCCCGCGCGCATTGTTGTTGGGGACATAATTCAGTTTCTCTATCGCGTCCAGTACCTTCAAGCGGCTTTCCTCTTTCACAAGAGGGCTGTTATTCAGGACAAGAGAAACCGTGCTTTTGGATACTCCGGCGCATTTTGCGACATCAAAAATCGTCGGCATTTATTATCCTCTCATTCTGGAACGTTCCAAAAGGGAATTAAAAAAATAAAGTTCATCATTTAGCGTTTCAAATTACACGCTAATCATATATCGGAACGTTCCAAATGTCAATATGGGTATTGTTAACAGAGTTCGTGCATCCGATTTGTTGCTTTTGACGGACAGCGTGACTTGCCGTATACATTTCAAAATAAAGATAACAACACTGTCTGCCAACCGTGCGTTGCCTGTTGCAACCGATTGACCGACAGTGCTGTTTCTTTCGTGGAGCAGGGTACGGGAGTCGAACCCGCCTAGCTAGCTTGGGAAGCTAGAGTAATACCGATATACCAACCCTGCCTGTTCTGTTTATGACGAGAGTATAACATCTTTCAAACCAAATTTCAATAGTAAAAAGAGTATCTTAAACGTCAAATTACGCGCCATACATATTTTATACTCTGCCTGACCGGGTCAATGGCGGCGAGAGCTTCGCGCGGCGGGAGCCTCCGGCGATCCGGTCAGGCCTTCACCGTGTCCCTCAGGCACAATACAAGCAGCCACGCTCCCGCCGCATACACTGTAACATCACGCCTCAGCGCAAGACGGTATACCCCCCACACAAAGAGCGCCGCGGCGCACAGCAGCCCTGTCACTCTTGCGGCTTCAGCTGCCCTTGTTTCGTTGAAAAGCATCCCGAATATCGCAGACAAAATGCGGCCTCCGTCCAGCGGCATTATCGGCAAAAGATTGAACGCGGAAAGAATAAAGCTCAGCCCGCCGGAGATTGCAAGCCACCGCTCCCCCGTCGCGAGGAAAACTCTCGATGCTCCAAGCGCGTAGAGGATCCCCGCCAGAGGCCCTGCTGCCGCGGCAATGATGTCCACTGCCGTCCCTCCGCCGTCACGGTAGCTGATACATATGCCGCCGAGCTCTGCCTTGAGTGAGCAGACATTGAGCCCGAGAAGCTTCAACGTTGCAAGATGCCCCAGCTCGTGCACGGTTATAGCCGCCGCCACGGCTGTGAGCTCCGTCCAGTCATAGAAATAATATACAAGCGACGCTACAATGGCGGCCTCCGGTTCGATCTTCAGCCTCATGCCCTGCCTCGCTCCCGCTCCCCCGTCTGCTCTTGGGCAGACGCCTCAACCACGTTATCCTCCCCCGTCATTTTGCGGCACAGCGCCTCGGCAAGCTCAGTCAGGTCACTTTTCAGAAGGAAGCTCACTCCCCCGCTTTCCTGCGTTTTCGGCACATACGGTAACAGAAGCTTCATCGCTGTCAAAATGGCGAAAAGAAGCGCGTAGAGTCTTTTTTTCTTCACTGCCCCACCTCCCCGCTGGAAAGTATATTGTGAAAACGGCGTTCATATAACGATACCTGCACAAATAATCCCTGCTTTGTAGGTTTGTCAATGATGTGTTACACATTGGGGAAAAGAAAAAAGTGTAAGTGTTACAATGATGTGTGACAAGGAAAAAATAACAGTGATTAGTGGCACCTGTATTAATGGATAAAACCGGACGGCAGGTGCCACTATTCACTGTAAATAAGATAACACGGAATATGCTGTTTGAAAAGGCGACAATTGCGTGTTCTTACAGGCTCTGATACGCTACAGTTCCCCGTTTCGGGACTGCCGGGGCGTTGCGTTATTTGATATCAGTGATTTGTCACGACCCAGTCATCATTGACCAGCCGGGTAAAGCCCCTGTTTCCCTCCGTGGCAGGGACGGACGCGGTCCAGATGACCTCGCCGTCCTCACCGAGCGCGGTTATTGTTACTCCCCACAGAGACGTTCGTCCGTCAAGGGGCTCCAGCAAAATCCTGTCACCTTTTTTGTACAGCGAGCCGTCGGCGTTTTCACAGCCGCTGCTCGACCCGGGCATAGTTAGTTCGATACTCTTGACTCCCTCCGCCCCGACGGTCAGGTAAAAGCCGGTCATTTCGACAACGCTGACGCTGTAGGGCTCACTTATCCTTGCGGGATAGCTCTCCTGAAGCTCTCCGTCATACTCGATTTGCAGAATGTCGCCGATCTGCGGCTCCGGCGAGGGCGACATATTCTTCATGGATATCTCGATCCTGTCAGCGCTGTTCAGCTCCGGGCTCCCCTCTACCGGCTCAACAAGGAAATATCCGTTATCCGTCTCCAGCAGTTTAGCCAGAAGGAACACATTGCCCGCGCTTTTTGGTGAGGAGTCGAACAACTCCGCCGCTATGTCCGGGTTGACTATGGGATAGGCGTAGGAGGGCTTCAGTCCGTTATCGACCCACAGCTCGGAAAAATCATCGGCAAAGTACAGCGTGAGCCCATCGTTGACAGTAACAAAAAAGTCATGGTATCGCGCTTCGTCTCTGCTCATTGAGACAGGTGAACGGCCTACTCTGATTTTATCCATCGTCGCAAGAAAACGGTCGGCATCGCTCCCGTCGAAGGTGGCAGATTCATCATAGCGGGCGACAGTCAGGGAACGAACATCACTCAGTGCGGCGCTCATATTGACCTCGTCGATCGTCCATTTTGTGAGTCTTGTGCCTGCCGGGTCGGTCAGAAAGCACAGCGCGACAAAGGCGCAGACTGTTACCGCCAAGGTGACGACCCAGAAAGTCGGCTTTTTATAGTTCAGCACAGACCTCACACGCACCTTTACACCGGTCTCGCCGAAGGCCAGAGGACAGGCGGCGAGTGCGCGGCGGTCAACACTGCACTCTACGAGCGCGCGTGTATAGTCGGCTCTGCACTCGTTGTCCAGTGCCCCGATGACCTTTTCGTCACAGGCAAGCTCTATATCACGACAAAGGAGGGCATACGCAAACCACATCACGGGGTTGAACCAGTGTACCGTCAGGAGGAGAAAGCCCAGCGGCTTCCACCAGTGGTCTCTTCTGTGTATGTGTGTCCGCTCATGCGCGATGATGTGCTCAAGCGCCCGTGCTCCCGTGTCAAACGGCAGATAGATTTTGGGACGGATAATACCCAGAACAAACGGTGAATCTACATTCTCGCTCTGAAAAATATTGTCGGCGTACAAAACCGCGGTAGAAACTCTGCGGCGCAGGCGCCAATAGCTGATCGCCGTATACAGAAGCATCAGCGCCATACCGACAAGCCAGATAACACATGCCACCGGTATCCAGACCTGCAACGGATTCGCGCTTGCTGTCGGATCCTGAGCGAATGAGGCGGAAATCATCGGGTTGACCACCTGGTTGACGGCGGCGATGCCGGTGTTTATCGCGGGCGATGCGTACATTTCGATATCCTCAGGGATGGTTTCGGCACTTGGGATAAGGCTCAGCGGGCTCTTAAAGGAAAACGGGCAAATCAGCCTGACCGCCACAACGCCCCAGAGCAGGACGGTGGCCCACTTCGGCCCCCTCCTCAGCGGGAGACGAAGCAGCAACACCGCGAAAACAAGCCATGTGGCGGAAATACTCATGTTGACGATTTTCAAAAAGAGGTCGTTCATTGCGTCCCTCCGTTTCTGATGCAGTCTATCATGCGCTGTACCTCGTCAAGCTCCTCGTCGGACATGTCGCGGCGCTTTGTAAAGGCGGCAATAAAGGCCGGGAGCGAGCCGCCGAATTTCTTCTCAACCAGCTCGTCGATCTCACATGCCTGTGCCTCGTCCCGGGACACGAGTGAGGTGACCGTACCGCCGTCGTTTCTCAACACTCCGCGCTCCCAGAGGCGCTTGATGACGGTATAGGTGGTGGTTCGCTTCCAGCCGAGCTGCTCCTCGCAAAGCTTTGCAAGCTGCACCGCCGTCACAGGCTCGTGCTCCCACATGATAAGACAAAACCGGTATTCGCTTTCATGTATCTTAGGATATTCCATAACTGCACCTTCCTTGTCTACCGGATTAGACCGTGTATAGTCTACAGCGTTAGACAAGGAAAGTCAAGCCCCTTCACGAAAATGTTACAAACGTTATAAAAGCGGGCGATATCTCCGTCTTTCGGCGGAGGTATCGCCCTTGTGGGTCTTAACTTTGCTTTGGAAGCTTTGGTTGGAGTCTGCTTCCGGCGCGGCACGATTACTTTTTGAGTCTGCCCTTTTCCTGTGCGCGCTTGTCGTTAATGATGTCCATTTCCTTCGCGGTGATCTCGGTCACGCCGTTCTCCCTGGCCCAGGCCACGCAGCCCTTGAGGGCGGTGGGCAGGAACACGCGGGGAACATTGAGCATCTTTTCGAGTGCGTCATCGGTGAAGTGAACATCTGGGTCTATCCTGTCTGCCGCGAAACGGACGGAGGCGAGAGTTGCCTTACGGAGCGGGAGAAGCTCGGGCACAAGGCGCGGGGTGCGGGCAAACCAGAAATTCTTGCTGTCGCGGTAGCCGTGGCAGATTAGGACATCCGGCCAGTCTCTGCCCTTGACGCCGTTAATAATGTTATCGTAGAATCTGGGCTTCATCAGTATCCTATCGATACGCAGAATGAAGTGCGCGCCGAACTCCGTGGTAATGCCGTTGAAGTCCCGGTAAGGTTGAGGATACGCGCCGTCTATCAGCTCGCGCCCGATATCCCCGGTAGCGTTGTCCAGCTCGTCCATCCATGTACACTCAAAGACCTGATAGGCCTCACTCACGACCTCGGGACGCTTCCCGGCCTCATCATCCTCACAAAGCCCCTTTTCAAGTGTAAAGGCGAAGTTCTTCATCTTCTCCTCCGGGGTGTCACCTGCCCAGCCCTGTGCAACTATCTTCTTATGATAGCCTCTGCCCTCGGGCATATAGTTGACGGCAACGTGCCTGCGTCCCTTCAGGAGATGCTGTGCGGTGTTGGAAGAGCTGCGCGCAAGGAGAATGAGCGCATAGTAGCCTCTTTCGCCGTTCTCAGTCTTTCCCTTTGCGACGTAGTAAGGGAAGCAGAGCGAATAGGCACCGACGGAGGTACTGCCATCCTCGGCGACACTGGAGATCAGCACTGTAGGCATAGGGATGTAGGAGCTGGTCTGGTAAAAATTATCGACTATCCTAAGGTCTTTGAAGCTGCTCATAATGTTACCTCTTTTCCTGATTTGAACGTGTTGGTCTATAGGTGAATTTTACATCTTTTACCATATCGCTGTCAATCAAACTTTTGACAGACCGCGATTAGTTAACCCAAACGGTTCAGATAAAGAAAAGACTGCCCGCGATAAGAAGCTGACCGAGGTAATAAAGACTGAGATTCGCGATGCGCATTGAGAACTTTGTTTCCGAGCCGAAGGTGTTGAATATAAGGATGATGTCGGAAGCCGTGAACAGCACCGCGCCAACGGCATAGAGCCAGCGTGCCACGCCGGGAGCGGCGATAAGGTTGCCTATTGCCACCGCCGTCATCAGCACAACCGCGCCGATATAGAAAACGCCGAATATCTTGAATGCAAGCTTCACGTTCATTGTCTTGAAGATATCGGCGAGTATTGCCGCCGCCGCGATAATACCGATGATGACGCAGACGGCCAGATTAACGCTCTGCGGTATCAGCGCCGCGAGGTAGAGTATGTGTCCCGCAAGGAACGCCGCGATACCGGCGAGGAATATCTTCTGTCCAATCTTTTCAAAGACGAAGCGCAGATTGAGCAGTACATCTCCGATGCCGCCGAGGATAAGCCCGATAAGCACAAGCTTCGCGAAGGCCGCGTCGCCCGCCGCACCGAATGCGACAACACCGATGATGATGAATATCAGCGAGGCCGTACCCTTGAGACAGACCGCACCGACGTACTTTTTCCCGTGCTCCACGGCGATGAACGCCGCCTGCACGGCCATACCGAGGACACACAGCAGAATGATGGAAATGGGCATGATTATTTCTCCTTTTTTATTAAAATTACTGCAATATCATTGACATTTGTTCCCGTCGCGCCGGTAAATATCAGAGCATCGACGGCCTTGAGCGCAGTATATGAGTCATTCCGGCGCAGAATGTCATACGGGTCAAAGCCCCGAGCGCGCAGAACCGCAAGTGAATTGCCGTCAGCGTAGCCTCCTGCCGCATCGGTCGGGCCGTCCGTGCCGTCGGAGCCGACGGAGAATATCGCCGTATTCTCGAGCCCGGCAATACCCGTGGCGGCCGACAGCGCCAGCTCCTGGTTTCGCCCGCCTCTGCCGTTGCCGGTGATATGCACCACGGTCTCCCCGCCCGCGATGAAAGCGACGGAGCGGTCGGTATCCCGGTGCGACCTCGCAACGGAGGCAAGAAAGCGCCCCGCCTCGCGCGCCTCGCAGTCAAGGCAGTCTGTCAGCACCTGCGGCTCGTACCCGAGTTCACGGCACGCATTGGCAGCCGCGGCGCACAGCTCGCGCACACTGCCGGTAACGTGCGTTTCAACGTTGGAGAGAGCCTTCGGTGTCTCCGTTCTCAGTGCCTCCCACGCGCTATCAGAGAGACGCAGAGTGTATTTCCGGGCGATCCTCATCGCATCCTCGCAGGTGCTCGCGTCCGGGTATGCGGGGCCGGAGGCTATCATGTCGAGCGGGTCGCCGATTATATCTGAGAGGACAACGGTAACTACCCTCGCCGGGGAGCAGTGCTGCGCGAAGCGTCCGCCCTTGACGGCAGAGAGACGTTTGCGCACCGTGTTTATCTCAACTATGTCAGCGCCGCAGTCAAGAAGCTGTTGGGTGATGTCACGAAGCTCGTCCTCCGGTATCATCGGCGATTCAAAAAGCGCGCTCCCGCCCCCGGAGAGCAGAAACAGAACCGTGTCCTCCGCCCCGAGGCAGCGCGTGAGCTCAAGCGCCTCGTTTGTGGCGTCGAAGCTGTCAGCGTCGGGCACGGGATGCCCGGCCTCGCGCACGCTAAGGGAGCCTATCGCACCCTTTGAGTAGCCGTGCTTGGTTATTACGATGCCGTCGTCTATCCTTGAGTCGAGAACAGAATATGCGGCATCCGCCATGGACCACGCGGCCTTACCCACGCTGACGAGGATAAGACGTCCAGCGGAAAAGTCCATACCCGCAAGTGCGCGCTTCACCGCCTCGTCCGGGAGGACGCGGGCGATGGCCTCTCTTACTATGTATAGGCAGTCATTTTTGAGCATCATCGTCATCCTTGTGATCATGGTTTAATCCCTGCCACGGGAGTGGTCAGGGTAACGTCCTCTGCACGGACATTTCGTCTGCCGGAACAGCAGAAGCTACATTCTGATTGTAGTTTATCCCCGGCGCAATGTCAACAAAAAGCAACGTGAGCACCGCGGTCAAATTGCCCGGAATGACCTTCTCGAAAGCATTTGATTAATTTCAAGCTCGGAAGTATACTGATACTCGGGAATGTAACCGTACCCCCCGGCTTTGAAAACTATCCCGTAAAGATTTCAAAACCAACGGAGATAACAAAAAACCGGGCTATAAAGCAGAACATTTTGTCCCTCCCACGGTATTGAATATGGTGTCGGATTATGTTATCATACAACGGATTTAAGTGGAAAACTTATTTGAGGTGAAAAGAGTGAAGGAGCATCTTCGTGAGGCGAGCACCTTTATAAAAGCCTTCGCAAGGTGGGTGTTTTTAGCCGCGCTCATCGGCGGCATAGGCGGTTTTGTTGGGGCGGCATTTCATATCAGCGTAGAAAAGGCGACTGAGCTTCGCCTGTCCCGCCCGGAGCTTATTTATTTTCTTCCGCTGGCGGGACTTATAATTGCGGCGGTATACCGCACGGCAAAAATAGAGGGTGCCGGAACGGATAACATTATCGACTCCATACACAGCGGCAAGGATGTTCCCCCGCTGCTCGTACCCGCAATTTTTGTTGCGACCGTGCTGACACACCTCTGTGGCGGCAGTGCGGGGCGTGAGGGCGCGGCGCTGCAGATAGGCGGCGGCATAGGTTGTCGCATCGGGCGGCTCGTTCATCTCGACGAAAAGCAGGAGCGTCTCGCCGTTCTGAGCGGGATGAGCGCTGTTTTCTCCGCGCTGTTCGGCACCCCAATCACGGCCACGGTATTCGCGCTTGAGGTCTGCTCGGTGGGTCTGATACACTATTCCGGTCTGCTCCCCTGCTCCGTGGCCGCTCTCGCCGCGTTCGGCATCACACGGCTTTTCGGCATAGCGCCGACGCGCTTCGCGGTGGAGAGCGTGTCTCCCGATGCCGGTATGCTTCTGCGTGTGAGCGCGCTTGCCATGGTCTGTGCGGTCGTCAGCATCGTGCTTTGTGAGCTTATGCATATGTCAAACAAACAGGTGCGCAGGCTTTTCAAAAACCCGTACATCCGTGCCCTTGTCGGCGGCGTGCTGGTCATCGCGATGACGCTGATCGTCGGCTGTCGCGACTACAACGGCGCGGGAATGGATATCATCAGCCGCGCGATAGAGCAAGGTGAGGCGCGGGGCGAAGCCTTCATAATAAAAATGCTCTTTACCGCCGTGACGCTCTCGTTCGGCTTCAAGGGCGGCGAGGTGGTTCCGACCTTCTTTATCGGCGCGACTCTCGGCTGTGTTGTGGGGCCGTTACTTGGGATCCCCGCCGGTTTTGCGGCCGCGCTGGGGCTTGCGGCGACCTTCTGCGGCGCTGTGAACTGCCCGCTCGCGACCGTTATTCTGTCCGTTGAGTTGTTCGGTTCTACCGATCTTATTTATTTCAGCGCGGCGTGCTTCATATCCTATATGCTCTCCGGTTATTTCAGTTTGTACACGGAGCAGCGTATAGTTTACTCCAAGCTGAAGGCCGAGTTCATAAACCGCCGGGCGGAATAGGTTTACATAACTTTTGCTGTCTGTTGCCCCGTCCTTCGATAACTGCCGTTATGTCAATGTTCGCGCTTGCATTATCCCCGGATTCTGGTATAGTATATATAATATATGGTGAAAGGTTTGATTCGAGTTGGGCAGAGCCAAGTACACGGAGAATAAGCGCAAGGATATGCTGTTGATGTTCATTCAGACTACGCGCAGACTGATCGACTCCGACGGCATAGATCAGGTCACTATCCGTAAAATTGCAAGGGCCTCCTGCTACAACAGCGCCACGATCTACCTGTACTTTCGTGATCTTGATGAACTCGTCTGTCTTGCCGCAATGTGCTATGTGGAGGAGTTTGTGCGCGCGTGGGCAGAGGGTATGAAAAAGCCCATGTCCACGCTCGAAACCTACTGCTTTTCGTGGGAGATGTTCGCTACACACGCTTTCAGACACGCGCAGGTATACAATCAGCTTTTCTTCTACCCTCACTCCAAGCCGTTTGCGGAGACAGTTCACTATTACCATGAGCTTTTCCCCGAACGGCTCGAGGATATCAGCTATGTTATCGAGGAGATATTGCTCGGAAGTACGCATGTTGAGCGGGAGAGCTCCATACTTCTTCCCCTGACCGAGGACGGACGTGTGTCCAGGGACGACCTGCCGATGATAAGCACCCTCGCGTCGTGCCATTTCAGAAAGCTGCTTGAAACCAAATGCCGCCTCGGCGATGCCGTGGACAACGGCGAGCTTGTACGTCAGCAGCTGAACGCCGTGCATTTCCTGCTGAGAATGTGAGAAAGCGTGATGCGGCCGGGTCGCATCACGCTTATTTCATCTCATATATTTTTCGTGATATACTTGTCGCACTGCATCGCGGCTACTGCTCCGTCGGCACAGGCGGTAACGACCTGTCTCAGGGGTGTCACGCGCACATCACCCGCGGCAAAAACACCGGAGACGGAGGTCGCCATTTTCTCGTCGGTACGGATATAGCCGTTTTCCATTTCAAGAAGCCCATCGAGCATACCCGTGGTTTTCTGTCCCGTGAAGCAGAAGCAGCCCAGAAGTCCGTCCTCCGGGGCGGCTGTCACGGTTTTCGTCTCGCCCGTGAGTGTGTTTTTCAGTGTTATCTCGCTGAGGAGCTCTCCTCCGCCCAGCTCCGCCACCTCGGTATCAAGTAGAACGGAAATATTCTCCGTTGCCTCCACACGCTCGAGTATCTCACGGCTTGCGGAGAGGGTTTTGCCCTTGTGGATAACGGTAACCTTTCGTCCGAATTTTGAGAGGAACAGCGCCTCTTCCAGCGCGACGGAGTTTCCACCGACGGAGTAGATGTCCAGCCCTTCAAAAAACGCCGCATCGCAGACCGCACAGTAGGAAAGTCCGCGTCCAATGTATTTATCCTCGTTCTTGCAGCCGATCCTCCGCGTTAGCGCCCCGGTGCAGATGATGAGCGTACGCGCACGATAGCTCTCCTTCGCGCCGTGGAGCGTCTTTACCGGGCCGTCAAGCTCGCATGAGCCTATGAGGTCGGTGACCCGTTCGCACCCGAAGCGTCTCGCCTGCGCCGCCATGCGCGCCGTGAGCTGTTGGCCGCTCTCTTTTTCTCCTGTCTGGCCGGGATAGTTTTCTATCTCATGGGCAACGGCTATCTGTCCGCCGTCTATTCCCTTGTCGATGATCACCGTGCTCAGCTTGGCTCTGGCGGCATATATCCCCGCCGCAAGTCCGGCCGGCCCCGCGCCGAGTATGGCCACGTCGTAGATTTTATTTTCCAATTCATTTATCCCTTTCACGTCGATGCTCTGAGTCTCCGGGCATTGGTGTGCAGAATACGCACCGCCCCCCGTTGCGCAGAGTTATCTGTATTTTTGACGTTTTCAATTATACATATGCGCACGCTGAAAATCAAGTATCGGCCGATACTCTGGTCACCCTTTTTTGTTCATAAAAGTTTCATCAAATATACGCTATCTATTAATAAACTGATTATATAATGTCCGTCGAAAGACAGAAGAGATGATATCTCGGAAGGAGAAAAATATGGATAATGAAAACGGGAGATACGAAGAATCCCCGGTGTATGATCCCTGTGCACCGGTTCGGAAGAATCCGAAAAAGTCCGGCGGCGTAATGCGCACCATCGCGCTCATACTCGTGTGCGTGCTGCTGGGCGGTGCCGCGGGTATAGGCGGCTCGGTGTTCATGCACCACTACTATGAGAAGGAAGGAACCCTTCCCGATGAAACACAGCGCGTGGCCGCCATGGTCGAGACGAACCGCGAGACCGCCATCACCGAGGTCGCGAAGGTCGACACCGACGAGCTCCTCACGGGCGCGCAGGTATTTGCCGTCAATGTCAATTCGACTGTCGGCATAACCACCTCCACTACCACTAATTTCTGGGGCTATTCCACCACCTCCGCCGCCTCAGGCTCCGGCATAATCCTCACAGACAACGGCTATATACTTACAAACTACCACGTTGTTGAGGGTTCTCAGTCCGTGACAGTAAGCACCTACGACGGCACAAGCTACGATGCCTCCGTTGTCGGCTTTGATTCCAGCAATGATATCGCCGTACTCAAGATAGATGCCGAGGGGCTGTCCCCCGCCGTGCTGGGCAAGAGCAGTGATCTTTCCGTCGGTGATCAGGTCGTCGCCATCGGTAACCCTCTCGGTGAGCTCACGTTCTCCATGACGCAGGGCATTGTCAGCGCTCTTGACCGCGACGTTACCATGTCGAGCGGAAGCACCATGAAGCTCATCCAGACCGACTGCGCTATCAACTCCGGCAACTCCGGCGGTGCGCTCTTTAATATGTACGGTGAGGTCGTCGGCATTACAAATGCCAAGTTCTCGTCCTCCTCAAGCGGCGCTTCGATAGACAATATCGGCTTTGCCATCCCCATCGACAGTGTAAGAAATATTATAGAGAGCATAATCGAAAAGGGCTATGTGTCAAAGCCTTATATAGGCGTGTCCATAACGCTCGTCTCCGAGGAGTCGAGAGGCTATGGCCTGCCCGCGGGCGTGGCTGTTCAGTCTATCGCCGAGGGTGGTCCCGCAGATGAAGCCGGGCTTCAGGTCTATGATATCATCACTGCCGTTAACGGTGACCCCGTAACGGAGAGCAGTGATCTCACGGAAGCGGTCGGCAACTCGCTCCCCGGAGATGTTCTTGAATTTGAGGTATATCGTCAGGGCGAAACGCTGACAATAAACGTTACCGTAGGCGAGAAGATACAGACTCCCGAATCGGTCACCACCGAAACAGATAGCTCGCAAAGCTCTCAGGGTGGATATGGCACAAATCCGTTCAGCAACTTCTTCGGCAACTTCGGCAATTTCTTCGGATGAGCCTGATACAGGCAGAGCCGGGAGCAAGGTTTTGCAGATGAAACGGTAATTTACAGTTTTACAGAGCAGACGACATTTAACAAACGTTGAATGTCGTCTGTTTTTATGCGTTTACTGGATACGGATAAATGGCGGTCGTTCATACGAATTAAACCTTTTACGGAATTTTCCGCTCGGCTATTTTTAGTTAGTTGACGCTAACTGCGTTTCATGCTATAATTAAACAGAATTACAGAAGAAAGAAGGTCTCCTAATGTTTCAAACTACAGTCAAGGTTTCCGGCATGGCGTGCTCCATGTGCGAAGCGCATGTTAACGACGCAGTCCGCTCCGCACTGCCCGTGAAGAAGGTCCACTCCTCCCACTCCGCAGGTGAGGTCGTTATTATCTCCGAACAGCCTATTGACGAGGGCGCGATACGCGCCGCGATAGACCCCACCGGCTATCTGACCGGAGAGATAAGCTCCGTGCCATACGCTAAAAAAGGTTTCTCGCTTTTTCATAAATAACGGTATAAAAAGAATCGGGACACGTCGGTAGATTGCGCGTCCCGATTTTGATATTCACTTTTCGTCCTCTATCCTTTTTCTGACAGCAAGTGCCAGAGTGGGATAGTTGGTGATTATGGCGCTTGCGCCGTTTCTGATGAGTGACTCCATGTCCTCAACGGTATTTACCGTCCATGTGTTTGTTTCTATGCCGTGCTCGGCAGCTATGCGCATATGCTCGGGGTAGGTCAACGGCGCAAACTTGTCGGGATGCAGGGCGTCGGCTCCGATGCTCTCGGCATAGGCCCACGGGTTCGCAAGCGCCTCAATATAGAGCAGTCCCGTCCTTGCGCCGGGGTTCACGCGCTTCATCTCCAGAATGGTATTGTGGTTGAAAGAGGAATATATCAGTCTGCCCTCCATGCCCATCTCATGCTCAAGCGCGGTGAGCTTTTCGCAGATGCCATCATAGAGCATGGCGTCGGTCTTGATCTCCACGTTTATCATGAGCGGCGTCGGCTTGAGTAACTCGTAGACCTCCCTGAGCGTGGGTATGCGGCAGCAGTGCTTCAGACCGCCCATACCGTTGCGGGCGTTAAGCTTTTTCAGTTCCGCAAGAGTCATACGGCAGACAAGTCCGCTCCCGTCGGTGGTCCTGTCAACGGTCTCGTCATGGATGACCACCATTTCGCCGTCAGCCGTGAGATGAACGTCCAGCTCAACGCCGTCCGCGCCAAGCTCCGCGGCCAGTGCGAACGCCTCAAGCGTGTTTTCCGGTGCGTACCCGCTCGCGCCGCGATGTGCAAGTATTTTTGTCATGTTATTATCCTCCCGTTTTGTCAGAAAACGTATCATTTGATGAAGCCGAGCTTCCTTGCCTGTTCAAGATAGTTCGGGAGATCGGCAAGACTTACATCTACATTGTGTCTTTTCGCGAATTTAAGAAACTCAGAGACGGAGACCTTGCCGTCGGCAAGGATATCCGCCACCTCCTTTTGGAGCTTTTTGTCGGTTTTATACTGCGCTATCAGCTCTTCAACGGTCGCCATATATTATTCCTCCTTCTTTTCGCACAGCTCAAGCAAGGTCTGCCTGAAGCCGTATCTGTCCGCAAGAGTCTTTGCCCGGTCGAGATTGGCCGTGCTCCTGCCCCTGTCGCGGACTGCGCGTATCATTATATTCTTCGGCGAGTGCTCAAAGTCAATAAACTCTATGAGATCAACGCTGTAGCCCATATCCTCAAGTATGCCGGCGCGAATGGAATCCGTGAGCAGGGCGGACATACGTTCTTTTATTATTCCGTGACGCAGGAAAATGTCAAGCTCGCCGCCCTTTTTTATCTGTGAATTTATCTCATGCTGACAGCACGGCACGGAGAATATATGCTTCACACCATGCTTTATGGCATAGTCAAGGGCATAGTCCGTCGCGACATCGCAGGCGTGGAGCGTAACAAGCATATCAACGTGTTCACCGTACAGCACGTCCCGCGTCACGTCCGCAACATGAAAGCGCAGTCTCTCGTAGCCGTATTTTTCCGCGATGGCATTACAGCGCTCCACCACATCCGTCTTGAGATCGTAGCCGATTATGGTAGCCTTCACGCCTTTTTTTACCGCGAAGTAGTAATAGAGTATAAACGTAAGGTACGACTTTCCGCAACCGAAGTCAAGAATAGTGATCTCGTCCTTGTCCATGCGACGAAACTCGTCGTCAAT
Source organism: uncultured Oscillospiraceae bacterium (assembly GCA_964587485.1). Classification (GTDB taxonomy): domain Bacteria; phylum Bacillota; class Clostridia; order Oscillospirales; family Oscillospiraceae; genus Limivicinus. The sequence continues at coordinate 44,122 of CAZPLL010000002.1, forward strand.
GAGCTCCACAAAACGGTTTATCTGTTTATACTTATCGTACTTTGAACGTACAACGCGAAAGTCCTGCGTGAACACGCCGAGATCCACAAGAGCCGGGATGTTCTCCCCCTCCCCGAGGATGTATTCTCTGGCTCGGTCATGGCTCTGTACCCCGCCGGGACGCTGTACCGCGGCTTTACCGCTGCGGCGGTAGGAGCCGTTATTTTTCAAGACGTACTGTATATTCTCCGTGGCGGTCGCCAAAAGCACCTGGCGGTATCTGCCGTCAAGCTCCCGCTCCACGAAGTCCGTCAGCCTATCCCCGTCAAGGTTTTCGTGGTAGGCCTTATTTTCACGGAGGCGCTCCGCCTGATACACCGTGCGTCCCTTCAGTCTGACCGGGCGGACGGTTATCTTCGCGTCCGCCGTTGCATCCACGGGCTGGGAGAAAACGGCCTTGACAAGCTCAGGCAGTACGCTCTCAAGCTCCAGACTCAGTTGGCTCATATAATCACTCCCCGAAAAGCCGTTTGAGATTGAGCGCGGCGGCCTTGAGTTCGTTCTTGCTGTAGGAGTTATTTGCATCTGCAAGCACCGCCGCCACAGCCTCCCTGCCCGTCACGCCGCCGGATATCATCGCGTCCACCAGCATGGCCTCCGCCGAGACGGTATGTTCTACCTTGTTGAAAACATACTCCTCGGCTATCTCGACAACAACGGCATACTCGCCCTTATCATAGTTGCCCTTTTGAAGGAGCTGTTCGCGAACCTGCGCGGGCGTGCCGCGAAAGCACATCTCATGGAGCTTTGTCATGTCGTTGCAGACACACATACGCACGTCTGCCTCCGTCTCAACAAAGAAATCCACCAGCTCCATAATGCGCTTGGGTGACTCGTAAAAGGCAAAGGTGCGCGTCTCTCCCCGGCGTATTCTCTCAAGGAGCTTTCTGCGTTCGACATTCTCACGCGGGAAAAAGCCGTAGAACAGGAAGCTCGAAAGGTCAAATCCGGAGATGGCCAGAGCATTGACCGCGGCACAGCAGCCGGGCACGCCGACAACTCTTATCCCCTCCTCCACGGCCGCGCGTATAAGCTCGTTACCGGGGTCGGAAATGCAGGGCGTCCCCGCATCGGTGATGACCGCGACGCTTTTGCCCGCCTTCATCTCGTTTATGAAATACTTCGCCTTACCGTATTCGTTGAACTTATGGTTTGAGACAAGCTTGTTGTGTATGTCCAGCTTGTTCAACAGCACCATGGAGCGCCGTGTATCCTCGGCCGCAATGATGTCAACATCCGCGAGTATCTGTATGCCTCGCGGCGACATATCGCGGGAGTTGCCGATGGGCGTTGCGACGATATATAGTGTTCCTGTTTTCTGTTCTTCCATTTTCAGTCCTGCTTTCGGAAATTTTCTGCCTTGTATTATATCTTATCCTGCGCTTTTATTCAACCGAAAATGTGCGGGACTCGAAGCCCTTGCCCCGCCTGTGCGAATGTGCTATAATACCGTCGGTATTTCCCCGAAGGAGGGATTTTTTATGATATTTCTCGGTTACGCGGTCACGCTCGGATATGTTTTTTTCCTGATATTTGCGCTCGGCCCTCAGGTACAGCGGCGCACAAATACCGAAACCTCGCGCAAGCTCATCCACACGGGGCTGTTTCTGGTCTGGGTTCTGATAGATTTTTTCTTCAAAGACACGATACATCAGATAATCATTCCCGTTATTTTTATCGTCCTCAACGCGCTCTCATACAAGTACGACCTGTATAAAAGCGTTGAGCGCGACACCGGCAATCACAAGGGCACTATCTATTTTGCCGTTGCCATAACAGCGGTGATGAGTGTGGCGTATTTTGTGCCGGCGTTCTTTTATCCCAGCGGTATCGCGGCCTTCTGCCTCACCTTCGGTGACGGGGCCGCCGCCCTCATCGGCTATAACACGAGCACGAAAAAGCTTCGCGACGGCAAGTCCATCTCGGGCTTTCTCGGCTGTATCGCCTCCTCGACGCTGTCATTACTGGTATTCAGGGAAGTATATCCCGTCAGCATCTCCGTGCCGGCTGTACTGATAATCGCCGTATCTGCCGCGGTTTTTGAGCTTGTCGGCGCGGGGCTTGATAATTTTTCCGTGACCTTCGGGAGCTTCCTTCTGGGCTGGCTGCTCATTAATTTTGAGAGTCCTGCCATGCTCGTCGGAATGTGTACGGCGCTCGTTATTTTCTTTGTCGTGTTTTTCTCGGGCTCCATCGACTATTACGGCGCACTGCTGTCCATGGTCATGGTGTTCTGCTTTTATTACTTCGGCGGAGTGTTCGGGCTTTTGTATCTGCTGGGTACATTCTTCACGATCTTCTTCGTTGCCGTCGTGAGAAAGAAACTGCGCCCCGGGCTGAAAAAGGGAAAAGGCCGCCGCTTCATTCAGATACTGATAAACGGCGGACTCGGGTGTGTATTTGTGGTAGCGTTCGGGCTTCGCGGTGAGCTCCGCTGTCTCATTATCAGCGTTGTCGCGATAGGCGGTTGCTTCGTTGACTCGCTCTCGTCGGACGTCGGGGTGCTGTCGCGCTCAAAGCCCTATGACCCGCTCAGGCGGCAGTATGTCGAGAGCGGCATATCGGGTGGAATGTCACGCCTCGGGACGGCGGCGGCATTCATAGGCTCGGCGCTTATCGGGCTTTGCACCGTGCTTGCGCTGGGGCTCACGGCACTTGATGGGCTGATGATCTTTGCACTGGTCTTTCTCCAGACGCTTGTGGATACTGCGCTCGGCTCTGCCGTGCAGGTCAAATACATCTGTCCGGTCTGCAATTGCGTGACCGAGAAGCGTGAGCACTGCGGACAGCCGACCGATCACCTCTCGGGTGTGCGTTTCATAGACAACAACGCGGTAAACGCGCTCTCATCAATCATCGTTACCGCTCTCGCGCTGCTGATTTTCTGATAACGCCTATAAGAATCTTCACCTTCATAAAACGGCAAAAGAGCACAGGTACGGAGCTTCCTTCTTCCATGCCTGTGCTCTTTTTCTGTTGTACGCTTTACTGCATTGCGGCTTGCGGGTGACGGGATCAAGACCGCCCCATGTGCCGCGTCCGGCTTTGTTTAGCCTCTTCTGTTCTTTTTTTGACAGCTTCTCATAGGGAATAAATTTTTCCATACGCTCCCTCCTTTTGTTTTATTATAACACATCTGAGCAGATAATTCATTAAAGGTCTGCAAATTTTTCGAACTCATTATTTCACTTTCCGACAGTCCCTCTGTATAATATTAAAATTTTTTCAAAAAACTCTTGACATGTTAGCGTGAGGTAACTATAATGCAGTTAGCAAAGGGTAACCGAGGAGGATATTATAATGATGCCGCTTACATTAGCAGGAGTCGATGAAGAAAACATTATAAGGAAAATCGGCGGTAGTCCGGAGGTCAGGGCGCACCTTGAGAATCTGGGCTTTGTTGTCGGCGGAAGCGTCAAGGTGATATGTGCCATCGGCGGAAATGTTATCGTCAATGTCAAGGAATCCCGCGTTGCCATCAGCAAGGAAATGGCTCAGAGGATCATGATCTGATTCCCTGCTGCCGTCAATATAGTTAATCTGGGAGGAGCAACAGAAATGAAAACTTTGAAGGACGCAAAGATCGGCGAAACGGTCAAGGTCGTCAAGCTGCACGGAGAGGGCGCGGTAAAGCGCCGCATTATGGATATGGGCCTTACCAAGGGCGTTGACGTGTATATACGAAAAGTCGCGCCTCTCGGCGATCCCATTGAGGTCACCGTTAGAGGGTATGAGCTTTCGCTCCGTAAGGCCGACGCCGATATGGTCGAGGTTGAATAATGCTTTCCGATGGGCGGAGGCCCATATTTTTTAAAAGGAGCAGTTAGCGTAAGTTAACTGAGAAAGTGAGGAACACATATATGAATATCCGTATAGCCCTTGCGGGCAACCCGAACAGCGGCAAGACTACACTGTTCAACGCGCTGACGGGTTCAAACCAGTTCGTCGGCAACTGGCCCGGCGTCACGGTCGAGAAAAAGGAAGGCAAGCTTAAAAAGCATGATGACGTGATCATCACCGACCTCCCCGGCATTTATTCTCTTTCCCCCTACACGCTGGAAGAGGTCGTTGCAAGAAATTATCTCATCGGCGAGCGTCCTGACGCAATACTGAACATAATCGACGGCACGAACCTTGAGCGCAACCTGTACCTGACCACCCAGCTCACCGAGCTCGGCATCCCCGTTATCGTTGCGGTCAATATGATAGACATCGTGCGCAAGAACGGCGACAAGATAAACATTCAGGAGCTCTCCCGTGAGCTCGGCTGTAAGGTGATAGAGATCTCCGCGCTCAAGGGCACGGGCGTTATGGAGGCCGCAGAGCTTGCCATAGACGCGGCAAAGAACGGCAAGACCGTTCCCATGCACACCTTCTCCGGCACCGTTGAGCACGCCATCGCCCACATTGAGGAGGCCGTCGTACATAACCTCCCCGAGGAGAAGCAGCGCTGGTACGCAATAAAGCTCTTTGAGCGTGATGATAAGGTGCTTGAGCAGCTCAAGCTTGACAAGGGCGTCCTTGACCATATCGAGCAGGATATCAAGGCGGTCGAGGAGGAGCTGGACGACGACGCAGAGTCCATCATCACCAACGAAAGATATATTTACATAGGTAGCATTATCAAGGGCTGTTACAAGAAGCACTCCGCTGGAAAGCTCACCACCTCCGACAAAATAGACCGTATCGTGACCAACCGTATTCTCGGTCTGCCGATCTTCGCGGTCATCATGTTTGTCGTTTACTGGCTGGCAATGGTCGGTATCGGCGCGGCGGCTACCGACTTCACCAATGACAACATATTCGGTGATGGCTTCCATCTTTTCGGCATGGGCTCGGCCGAGTATTCCGAGGCGGCTGACGAATACGGCAGCGCCGCTCTGATCGTTGACGGCTACGACGCATATGTCGAAGAAAACGGCACCGCCCCCGAGGGTGATTTCGTTTACGAGATTGAGGACGAGGAAACCCTTGAAATCAGCGAGGAGACTGCCTCTCTCGCGGATTACGAGGAAGCCGTTCAGGTGCTCGAAAAGTACGGCGAGGAGCCTGACCCCGCGAGCTACGGCGTATGGGTACCCGGTATCCCCGTGCTCGTCGAGAGCGGTCTTGACGCACTCAACTGTGCCGACTGGCTCAAGGGACTCATCCTTGACGGTATCGTGGCCGGTGTCGGCGCAGTGCTCGGCTTCGTCCCGCAGATGCTCGTTCTGTTCCTCATGCTGGCGTTCCTTGAGGCCTGCGGCTATATGGCTCGTATCGCCTTCGTTCTTGACCGTATATTCAGAAAGTTCGGTCTCTCCGGCAAATCCTTTATCCCCATGCTCATCGGCACCGGTTGCGGCATCCCCGGTATCATGGCCTCCAGAACCATAGAAAACGAGCGTGACCGCCGCATGACCATCATGACCACCACCTTTATCCCCTGCGGCGCAAAGGTTCCCTTCATCTCCATGATAGCCGGCGCTATCTTCGGCGGAAGTGCATGGGTAGCCACCTCCGCGTACTTTATCGGCATGGCCGCCATCATTGTTTCGGGCATCATGCTTAAAAAGACCACGATGTTCTCCGGCGATCCCGCGCCGTTCGTTATGGAGCTCCCCGCATACCATATGCCCACGCTCGGCAACGTACTGCGCAGTATGTGGGAGCGCGGCTGGAGCTTCATCAAGAAGGCCGGTACCGTTATTCTTCTGTCCACTGTCTTTATCTGGTTTGCCACTTACTTCGGCTTTGCCGAGGACGGCTTCCGTATGCTCGCCGAGGACGAAATGGATAAGTCCATCCTTGCCGCCATAGGCGGAGCCATCGCATGGATCTTCAAGCCCCTCGGCTGGGGCAACTGGCAGGCAGCCGTGGCCTCCATCACGGGTCTTGTCGCCAAAGAAAACATCGTCGGCACCATGGGCATCCTCTACCCGGACGGCTGGCCCGAGATCGCCGCTAACTTCACCCGCATCTCCGGCTACTCCTTCCTCGTGTTCAACCTGCTGTGCGCTCCCTGTTTCGCGGCCATCGGCGCAATCAAGCGCGAGATGAACTCCCCCAAGTGGACATGGTTCGCCATCGCCTACCAGTGCGGCTTTGCCTACGCTATCGCGCTCATGGTCAACCAGTTCGGCATGGCCTTCACCGGCAGTATCAGCGTGCTCGGCCTGATCGCCGCGGTCGTCGTGCTTGCGTTCATGGTCTACATGCTCTTCAAGCCCTACAAGGAAGCAACTAAGCTCACCAAGTCTCTTTAAACTAAAACTCTCATCGGTCTATTTCAATCATCTTTATGACCATTCCTTTCCGCTACGCTACAAGGCACCAAAGGAAGATGAA
>CAZPLL010000003.1:0-48980 GCA_964587485.1 uncultured Oscillospiraceae bacterium
TTGCCTACCCCCAGTTGAACTGGGGGTTTATTATCGCCTTTTCGGCTACAAAAATTGCCCAAGGTAAATGCTTTTGCATTTACCTTGGGCTTTGTCTACAGGCTGAACGGAACGGCATGAGTCGTTCCGTTTTCGCGATGTTTATTTTTTCAGGGCCGTGGCGGCAGCTTTTTTTAGCGGCCTGTACAGCACCAGCGTCAGCACGAAGTTCCCCGCGCAATGTAGAAGGTCGAAGCTTATCCCGGACACCCAGTAGGCAAAGGCCATGCTCCACCCGCCGATAAAAAGATACGGAACAGAGCAGAGCGCTCCGAAAATGAGCCCGTGTACCCCGGCCACGACCGCCCAGATAAGCGCGTCGTCATTCCGACGCATGAGGACACATACCGCGCACAGAAGCGGCCATGCGTACAGATAGCTTATCCACCACACACCGAAGCCGAATATCAGCCCCTCCAGCATCACATATACGGCTACGGAGTACATAGCCTTCCAGGCGAAAAACACGGAAGCGATGATGATGAACACGGCGTTGAGGTGAATATTCGGCAGAGAACTCATAGCGAGCTTTGAGCCTATCATCAGCGCACCGACAAGAGACAGCGCGCAGATGTCCCGCGCCGAGAGCTTAGAAGCCATATCCGACGGTCAGAGTTGCCTCGTAATGCTCACCGTCGGCTATCATGGTCTGGTCAACGCCGGTCATGAGCATCTCGCCGTCCTTTGTGAAGCACCACCACTGCTCCTGAGAGCTGTCGGCGGTTTCACCGTCAACGGTGGTGACGAACAGGCCGTACTCGCTGTCCTCTCCGTCGATGATGTCTATCTCGCGCATGGCGTCGGCGAGAGATTCGGCCTGCGTCTCCATCGTGAAGTCGTTGACACTGCCGTCAAGATGCACCACGCTGAGGACAACGGTCTTTTCGCCCGCGTTAGCCTCGGGACGAAAACAGAAGTAAGCTGCGACTGCGCCGATGACCAACACAAGCAAGAGGGCCACGGCAATAATTTTTTTGTTTTTTGACATAAAAATATCCCCTTTCTTTTTCTACGGATATCGCACGAAGAAGAAAAGAGACTGAGCGCAGGCGCAATACGCCCCTGCACAGAAACATGATCCTGCCGGTAGTCCGCGGCTCTTCATGCGACCGACGTGTCAAGTATTCACGCCGTCCGGGCAGGACTCCTGACTTTGGGAGCCTGACGGCTCCGCCTTACAGTGACGGCCTCGCGGAGGGATCGCACCTCCATTTCCCTGTTAACTGCCCGGCACCGCCGCATAACAGCCGCGCGCCGACAGATCCCGGTCCATATTTGCTTGCGGGGAGAGTATATCATTTTCACCGCGGTATTGCAACAAAAAAAAGACCCGGAAAAGGCAACCGTCAGGTGCCCGTTCGGGGTCTTTGAAATACGGCGGGACTATTCCTCCGCGCATACCGTGCGGTACATGGCGAAGGCGTCCACCGACATGAGGAGACAGCATATGCTCATTACCGTGTAGCAGCCCATGTACCATGCGGCGTAGCGCTGTACAAGGTACTCGCTCACGCCCACACCGACCAGAGTGAGGAAGAATATGCCCCACATCAGCCAGTGCCACGGCCGGAGACCGTTTGCCCTGACGGAGCGCTTGCTGTAATAGATGAGAACGCAGAGTATGCACACCGCAGAGAATATCTGCACGAAGCTTATGAAGCCCGTGAATTTGTTGAGGAACGTCAAAAAGCGGAGGTGGATGAAGCTTGAGTCGTTGCGGGTGCTGTCAAGGAAAAGCTCGAGCGCGCTATAGAAAAGCAGGAACATCCGCGCGGTATGTCCGGTGGTGTCAAAATGCTTTTTCATCGGGAAATTATTGCGACGGACATAGAATATCATCATGCCAACGAACAGCACCAGCATGAGCAGGAACAGTATAAAGAATGTTGCGAACACATATTCGGTTTCGCCGGTAGCCGCCGTGACTCCGACGGCAAGCGGGAGATGCTGTAGGGACTTTGATGTTACGACAATCTTGCCGCGGCAGGAGTTTGTAAAAACAGCGCTCAGCCGAATGAACGCGATGAGCAGCGCAAAGCCGGGGGCAACGCTGTCGAGCAGACGCGCCGTGCCGTCGGTATAACCGAGGCGACGGACGATATAGGCCGCGAGCCATGCGCCGAGTATGATCCCCGGCATACAGAAGCTTCCGTTTGAGTAATCGGTCAGGCTGCGGAAAAGATTTACATACTGTTCTCCGTGGCAGTACCAGTGGAAGAAACGTGAGAACACCACGCCGAGCACAAGAGCCAGAGGGAAAAAGACCCACACCGCCGCGCCGCTGCCGTTATTGGCGGTATACAGCGCGAGCGTGAGCGCGAGGCACGCGGCGATACCGAGAGCGATAACTATCGAATTCCAGTATATTGCCGTGGTGCCGACATAGACGGCTATGGGATTCATCCGTTCACCTCCGATTCGGGAATTGCGGTGCAGAAATAGATACAGTCACTGAGGAGACGCTCGTTGCCGAAGTCGATGTGGTTGTAGGGCTTACCGTTGAAAACCACCTCGCCGGTCTGCCCGCCGTCAAGATTGTACGCGTGGAGAAGGTTCTTGGTGGCGATAATGTCGGCAAACTGGTTGACTGTCGCGCGGGGGGTGCTGTCGTTCGAGTGGCTGACGGCCATATAGAGATAGTGAAGCGTGTCATATTGCCCGATGGCCGCACGGGAATACTCCATGTTCATCTCACCAAGACCGCCGTAGTTGTCGGTGAGGTACTGCACCTCGCCGTTTTCGATGAGGACGGGGCCGAAGGAGAGGCTGAACTGGATGTGATTTTCATACACGAACTGCTGGGTTGCCTCCTGACCGGGGTCGTCGTAGCGGCGCATGAAGCTGAAATCTCCGTTGTCGTCGATGAAGAGAGTGTCGCAGGAGGTCTCATAGCGGTATATCTCACCCTGATAGACCACAATACCGTAGGGGCGGAACATATAATAGTCCGCGTTCATGGCGGTGACCGCGTTGACGGAGGCGGCCATCTGGGTGGTGTACTGGTTGACGGAGCTTCCGTAATAATCCTCGGTAAGCTTGCGGCGAAGCTGTGAAGCATCGGCGATCTTAACCTCGACGCAGGAGCAGACGCGCCCGTTGATAAGCTCCTTCCAGCATATGACAAGAATGGTGTCGTCAAAATAGCACTGTATGTCGGAGTCGTGGTAGAAGTCGACCGAGGGGTCAAAGATGACATCCTGCCCCTCAAGGAGTCCGGTGGCACGTGCCCTGTTCACAAGCTCCATGACCTGCTCGGCCTCACTGATGGAATAGGTTACATAGCCATCGGGATTCGGCTTCGGGCCGCACGGCGCACTGCGGTCGATGGTGTATATCTTGCGGACATAGGCAAGCTCGCCCAGCGCGTCACTCTTGGAGTTGTTGGCGAATACGTCTATCTTACTCACGAGATCCATTTTGGAGTCGGTACGCATGGTCTCCGAAACGCCTATGCCGGGGTGGATATTGTTGACCAGCCAGTACAGGCTCAGCACGGCGACCACGGCAAAGATCACGGCTGCAATGCGGCGCAGACCGCTTATCCTGAGCTTTGCGGGCCTTACCTCCTCGGGAGCGCTGTACTCATCATTTGATTCATCGTATTCGTCCTCAAGGTCAGGCGGCTCCGGCAACGCTTTTTTGCCTGTACGCGGACGGGAGAGAAACGCGGGAAGCTTCGGAGAGAAACGGCGGGGCTCGTCCTCGCTGTCGTCCTTGTCCTCGCCCGTTTTTGCTTTCCCGACGGGTACGATGCCGCGGAGAGGATTTTCGTCGGTGCGGTGTTCACGGCGGGTGGGCTCGTCGGCACGGCGTTCACGGCGGGAGGGCACTGAGAGCCTGTCCGTTTCGGGGCTCCTGTCCTCATCGGGGATGGTGTTCATCCGGGACTGACCGTCCGCGTCGCGACGCCTGTCGGGAGCAGACTCGTGCCGGGGCGTGGGCTCCTGTGAGGGCATGGGCATGGACTCATCACGGGCGGGCTTATCCTCGGAAAGCTCCGGCACCTTCACGGCGGGGGTGTCCTGCGGAAGCTCAGTCTCCGACGTGTCCCCGGACTCTCCCCGGGAGGAAAGCTCGGCGCTGTACGAAGAAAACTCCTCAAGTATGGAGTCGATATCAAAAAAGTCGTTATTCATTCGTTCACCATCCTTCAGTATGCAGTGCCGCCGGTCAGCGCGTTGAGCATGGTCTGGCTGGTGGAAAGCGACCATGTGCCGTCGGTGTAGCTGAGATCCACGTCAAGTATGACGGTGGTGTAGAAGTCCTGAGCGTGAGACAGCACGGAATTGATCGCGTAGGCGTATACCTCATCGGTCACGCTGCTGAGATAGCGGTCGTTCTCGTCGTACAGCTCACTGCGGGAGCGCTGAGCCACCAGCTCTTCAATGTAGTCGTTCGCGGTGGCCTCCAGCTCATCGCTTATCCTTGTCAGGTCAAAATAGCGGAATTCGACCTGCTGTGTGGCCGTGAGGCCGTTTACGACGCAATTGCCCGCGAGACGGTAGGAATAGCTCTCCTTGAGCGCCTCGTAAATCTTCTTGCCCACAGCGTCGGCGGGAGCCGAGTCAAGACCGAGATCGCTGTAGTCATCAAGACAGGCGTAGGCGGTGGCGTAGTCCCCGCCGATGATCGAGCCAAAGAAGGTATCGACCATCTGCTGAGGATTGCCGTCGGGTCGGGTGATGAGCGTACCGACATCCGCGCCGATAACGCAGGCTACGAGCCCCGCGACGGCGAAAACAAGAGCCAGCAGACCCCACAGGAAGTTGAGCTTCTTCATGAAGCGGAGCTTTATCAGCATGACCAGAGCCACTACCGCCACCACAAAAATGAGCACGAGCAGCACCAGCGAGCCGAAGTTGAGATCGTTTACGGGCATTTTTTCGAGCATTTCTTCACCACTTACTGGGGACGTGAGCGACGGAAGCGCCTCCGCCCGGTCGAGAGACACGGCCCCGATTGTATTTTTGTCCGCGCCGCTCCCGGACTCGGCGGCGTTTTGTCTGTCGAGCGTTGTGTGATACTGGGCATAATCACACATGAGCGTACAGTAGCGCGCAAGCAGGCCGTAGGCATCGACGGCGGATTTTGTGAACATTACGATAACTATCGGCTCGTCGGTATAAACAATGGCGCTGTCATTGAGATAATAACAGGCGTCGCTGTCGTTGTGGACGTAGCCGTATTTATGGGCGATATCGAAGCGCTTCTCGTCCCGGCGGAAGTAATTGTCCGGCTCGGCAAGCTCCATCGTCTCGATAAGATACGGGAAGCGTTCCTGCTCGGTGGCAAGCAGACGCAAGCAATGCACCATCTGCTCCGGGGTAAAGTAGTTGTTGGCGTAATACTTGGGGTCAACATTGTCCTTGTCCACGCCCATGTACTCCGCGATATCCTCTCGATACGTCCGGTAGCCGCCCATAGCCTGCCAGAGGTAAACGGCGTGCTCGTTGTTGGAGTTGATTATCGTCTCCTCGAGCATATTTTTGTAGGTGTAACCGTAGACACTGCCCTCAAGCTCAAGCTCACCACGGGATATTTTCTCGGTGTAGTACATATTCAGAGGTACCTTGAACATACTGGCCGCGTCAAAATATACGTCGCCGTTGAGGTAGTGTTCCTCGCCGGTGACCGTATTGCAGTAGCCCAGCCCGACCTGATCCTCCGTCGCGCCCATTTCGGCGAGAAACTCCGAAACCACATCGTCCCAGCTCTTTCCGGCAAACCGCTCCTCCGTGTTCGTCGCGGCGGTATCGTCTGCGGCATCAACCCCTTCCCCGTCGGCAAACGCGGCGGGGACGAGCGTGAGTATAAGGCAGAGCGCCGCGAACACAGCAAGTATTCTTCGCGAAAGCTTCATTTTTGTCTCCATGTGCCATGTGGCGGAAAATAACGATTAAATATCAATCTATTTTACCATCTGTGCCGGAGATTTCAAGTAAAAGCTACATTAATTAAGAAAATTAATTTGTGACGTATGAAAAAACGCGGTTCGGAAGTGTCGGCTCAACACGGGAAAAGGCCGGAGATAGCCCCGCAAAGCGCGAGTCAGACGAGCTTTCCCGGCACAAAATGCGCCCGAACGAGCTCCCACAGCGGCCTGTACAGACGGTCGGCCGTGCGGACGTTTATCCCCGCGAGGCTGTATTCCCGCACCAGCCGGAGACGGGCGTCGACACTCCGCGCGTCCTCGAACCACACCGTGTGGCGAACGCCGGAGACGTCGGTGTAGTTAAAATACGGCGCTTTCGCCCGCTCGTCAAAGTGTATTTCACTGCCCGTGCCGACGGCGAGAGCTACCGCGGTCGCGTTTGGCAGTACCGTTGCCGGCGTGCCCTGTCGCCACGGCAGTACGCGGTTATACGCACAGTTTGAAAAGCCCATGAGTATCTTGCCTGACGGTATTTCCGTCACCACGCAGTCCAGTGCAGAACGTATGCGTTCGACGGATGAGACGGCCTGCGGCTCGGCGTAGGCATGACCCCATTCGCAGGCCAGGAGTATCACCCTGTCGGCCGTCTTTCCGATGAAGGCGTGGTCGTGGGCGGCGCACAAAAGCCCATGCCCGTCGCCGCCGACCGTCGGCGCGAGCGAGACATATACATAGTAGCCCAGCGGATGAAGCTCCGACACGAGTCTTTCGATAAAACGGCTGTAGCTGTCGCGGTCAAAGGAATAGAGGTGCTCAAAATCCACGTTTACCCCCGCAAAACCTGCGTTTTTCAGCGTATCCCTGATACCCTGGACAAGCTCATCCTGCGCCTCACTCCGTGTCAGCACACCGTGAGCGAGAGCGCCGGAGAAAGCGCCCGATTCGGTATTCGTCACGACCATCATCGGCGCGACTCCCGCGCCCCGTGCCGCGGCGACGAGGCGGGAGACGTCCGGCGGCGTGAGCGTCCCGGCGGCGTTGAAGCCGAAGGAAAACGGCCCGAGCGTGGTGAGGAGCGGCATGGCGCAGTCAAGCGCCGCGGTGCTCACGTCGGGGTAGACGTAGGCGTTCACCTCCGCCTCGTAGCGTGCCGGGGATCGGTCAAGCGGGATAATGATGCTCATACCGGGGACGAGCCTGCCGGGGTCGGAGAGCTGGTTGATGTACGCGAGATATTCGGCTGTTGAGCCGTAGCGCCGCGCTATGGAGCGCAGTGTGTCGTCTGGTCTGACGATATAAATGAGCATGGGCAGTCCCTTTCATTGATAACTTATTCAGATTATTATATTCATCGACCATCGACAGCGCGCCGAATATGTGATATAATGAGTATACCTATATGTTAAGGAGGTTATCTGACATGGCAAAAAACGCCGTTCCCAAGAGAAGCGAGGTTCCGGAGGAATACACGTGGAATCTGGGAGATATATTTGAAAGCGATGAGGCGTGGCTGAAGGAATACGAGGCACTCAAGGAAGTGCCCGCACGCATCGAGGTGTTCCGCGGCAAGCTGGGCGAGAGCGCGGAGGAGCTTCTTGCGTACTTCAGGCTGGATGACGAGATGGAGGTCCGCATAGGCAAGCTCTACGGCTACGCAAGCTGCAAGAGCGACCAGGACACCGCCGACAGCTTTTATCAGGATATGCGCGGCAAGGCCGCAAGCGTCCTCGTGAGCATCTCCAGCGCGGCCGCGTTTGCCGTGCCGGAAATAATGAACATCCCGGAGGATACGCTCTCCCTGTTCTTCGTGGCTCAGCCCGAGCTTGAGACCTACCGCCGCAGTCTTTACCGCATACGCCGCCGTGCGGCGCACATTCTCTCCCCCGTTGAGGAGAAGCTTCTTGCCGCCGCAGGCGAGATGGCCGACGGCCCGGAGCATATCGGCAGCACCTTCCGCAATGCCGAACTCAAATTCCCCGATGTCGAGGATAGCGAGGGCGAAAAGCATCAGCTCACCAACGGTTCCTTCGTTCCCCTTGAGGAGAGCAGTGACCGCGTTCTGCGCAGGAACGCTTTCGAGACCTACTACGGTCGCATAGGCGAGTTTAAGAACACCATCGCCTCCACTCTGGACGCGCAGTTCAAACAGCTCCGCTTCTTTGCCGATGCCCGTCACTACGGCAGTACCATCGAGGCGTCTCTTGACAGAACAGAGGTCCCCGTTGAGGTATATACCAATCTCATCGAGGCGGTTCACGCGAATCTTGACAAGATGTACCGCTATGTTGCTCTGCGCAAGAAAATGCTCGGCGTGGACGAGCTTCATATGTATGACGTATACACGCCCATAGTTGCCGATGCCGCCGAGAAGATAAGCTTCGAGGAGGCAAAGTCCACCGTGCTTGACGCTCTTGCCGTTCTGGGTGAGGACTATACCGATATTCTGAAGGAAGGCTTCAGCAACCGCTGGATAGACGTGTACGAGAACGTCGGAAAGCGCGGCGGCGCGTATTCGAGCGGCGCGGCCGAGCCTCACCCCTATGTACTGCTCAACCACAAGGATACTCTCGACAGTATGTTCACGCTCGCCCACGAGATGGGACACGCACTGCACAGCTACCACAGCCATAAGTATCAGCCCGTGAACACCGCCGACTATGTTATCTTCGTCGCCGAGGTCGCGTCCACCTGCAACGAGATCCTGCTTATGCGCTATCTGCTCGGCAAGACCGAGGATAAGAAACAGCGCGCCTACCTCATCAACCACTTCCTTGATTCTTTCAAGGGCACGGTGTACCGTCAGACAATGTTCGCGGAGTTCGAGCTGGCTATGGGACGTATGTCCGAGTCCGGCATGACCCTCACCGCCGACGCTCTGAGCGAGAAGTACCACGAGCTCAACAAGCTCTACTTCGGCCCCGATATGATTTCCGACGACGGCATTGCCCTCGAATGGGCGCGCATACCTCATTTCTTCTATAATTATTATGTGTTCCAGTACGCCACGGGCTTCTCCGCGGCGGTGGCCATCGCAAACCGCATCCTCAGCGAGGGCGAGAGCGCCGTTAGGGATTACAAGAAGTTCCTCTCTTCCGGCGGAAGCTCAGACCCCATCAGCCTCCTGAAGATCGCGGGTGTGGACATGAGCACTCCCGAGCCTGTCAATTCCGCCCTTGCGCTCTTCGGCGAGCTGGTGGAGGAGATGGAAAAGCTGGCGTAAGACAACGTCGGGATGCTGCCGCTCTCCGGCGCGGCAGAAGCGAAAGGCGGTATATGTTAAATGATATCGACACGCGGCAGATACGCCCTGCGCATGATGCTCGACCTCGCGGAGCATCAGGAGGACGGCTTCGTTCCTCTTAAGGATATCGCGGAGCGCGAGGACATATCAAAAAAATATCTCGAGCAGATCATTCCGGTGCTCAACCGCGCGGGGCTTCTACAGACCTCTCGCGGCTCGGGCGGCGGCTATCGCCTCATAAAGCCGCCGAGGGACTACACGGTGGGCGAGATAGTCCGCGCCGCCGAGGGTACGATGGCACCGGTCTCCTGTCTTGAGGGGCAGACGAACCCCTGCCCGAAGTGTTCGGAATGTGCGACACTGCCTATCTGGCAGGGCTTGCAGAGCGTCATCGACGAATATCTTGACGCCATAAGCCTTGAGGACGTTCTGAACCGGGCCGGGAGTGGCGACTGAGTGCGGAGCACACCATAAAAACGGAGCGTCACGGACGAATATCACCGGGCGCTCCCTCAATAAATTGCCATTAAACCTATTGACATAGTAGGTGATTAAGGCTATAATAATTGGCGACAAGAGAAAAACGGCGGGGGAACACCCCGTAAGCCCGTAAATTGAGGTGACATTCATGATATACGCAGATAACGCAGCCACGACAAGGCTGAGCAAAACGGCTCTTGATGCCATGCTTCCTTATCTTACCGAGCATTACGGCAATCCGTCGAGCCTTCATTCGATCGGGCAGGACGCGGCAGAGGCTCTTGCATGGGCGCGCGCGACGGTGGCCGAATGTCTCGGCTGTCGCCCCGGTGAGGTTTATTTTACCTCCGGCGGCAGTGAGGCGGATAATCAGGCGATAATCTCCGCCGCGACAACAGGCGAGAGAAAGGGCAAAAAGCACATTATTTCCACAGCCTTTGAGCATCATGCCGTCCTGCACACCCTGAAAAAGCTCGAAAAGCGTGGCTTCGAGGTCGAGCTTCTCCCCGTGGGCGAGCACGGAAACATCACCGCACAGCAGGTTGCAGACGCCATCCGCCCGGACACTTGCCTTGTGACCGTGATGTTTGCCAATAACGAGATCGGCTCGATCCTCCCCATAAAGGAGATTGGCGAGGTCTGCCGCGAGAGTGGAGTCCTTTTCCACACCGATGCCGTTCAGGCTGTGGGACATATTCCCGTGAACGTCGTGGAGCAGAATATTGATATGCTTTCGCTCTCCGCTCATAAATTCCACGGGCCCAAGGGCATAGGCGCTCTGTACGCAAAGCGCGGCACTATCCTCACCAATATCATCGAGGGCGGCGCTCAGGAGCGAGGTAAGCGCGCCGGGACGGAGAATATCCCCGCCATCGTCGGTATGGCCGCGGCCATGAAGGACGCCGTTGACAACATGGAGGAGAACGCGCGCAAGATGACCGCCATGCGCGACAGGCTCATCGACGGCCTTTCAAAAATACCGCACAGCGCACTCAACGGAGACGCGAAGAACCGTCTCCCCGGCAACGTGAACTTCTGCTTTGAGGGCATCGAGGGCGAGAGCCTTTTGCTCCTGCTGGACGCGAAGGGCATCTGTGCATCCTCCGGCAGTGCGTGTACGTCCGGCTCGCTCGACCCGTCTCATGTGCTTCTTGCTATCGGCCGCCCGCACGAGGTGGCGCACGGCTCGCTGAGACTGTCGCTGTGCGAGGAGAACACCGATGAGGAGATCGACGCTGTCCTCGCCGCCGTGCCGGAGGTCGTGGAACAGCTTCGCGGCATGAGCCCCATGTGGAGAGACCTCGTCACCGGCAAAAGAAAATTCATCTTATAAGGAGGACATCATGGCTTTATACACGGAAACGGTAATGGATCATTTCATGAATCCCCGCAACGTAGGTACGATAGAGAACGCCGACGGCGTAGGCGAGGTCGGCAACGCCAAGTGTGGCGATATAATGAAGATGTATCTCAAGATAGAAAATAACGTCATCACCGACGTAAAATTCGAGACCTTCGGCTGTGGGAGTGCCATAGCCTCCTCCTCCATGGCGACCGAGATGGTCAAGGGCAAGACCATAGAAGAGGCACTTGCCGTCACCAACAAGCAGGTGGTCGATGCGCTCGGCGGACTGCCCGCGCACAAGCTTCACTGCTCGGTGCTGGCCGAGGAATCCATCAAATCGGCAGTAAAGGACTACTATGACAAAAACGGCATAGAGTACGACCACAGCAAATTCCCTGCCGACCACGACTGCGAATCCTGCCACATGGTGTAAGGCGAATATATAATATATAATGACAAACAAAACCCCGGCGCTACGTTTTCAAAACGTGACGCCGGGGTTTTGTCGCGCTCAGAGCTCCTGCACTGCGGGAGTCTTACGCACGGTTATGTGGTTGTCCATGAGGTTTATCTTCTCAATACTGCCGAAAACGGTGGTGCGGACGCCGAGAATGTTGTAAAAATCCAGCTTGCCCGGCTCCTTCTGATCGACCATCATTACGTTGTCGCAGAGGAGGTTTTTGTCCTCATCGTATACAATGGAAAGGCACATGGTTATTCTCCTTTAAGCAGTTTCAAAGCTTTTTCGAGCTTCTCGTTTCCGGCGTTGAACTGCGCCACAGCCTCGTGGATGAGCTCGGCGGCGGCATCGTCCATGTCGTGAGCCAGCTCGTGAAGCTCCTCGGCGTGATGCCTGTTGTGCTCGGCCATGTAGGAAAGCAGAGCCAGCGCCTCCTCGGGAGAGTGAGCCTTGTGAGCGTGGACGTGGTCGTGCTCATGCGGGTGATCGTGCATGATAAAACCTCCTGCAATTTTTTCATTTATTTTAACACAGAGTTGAGTCGCTTTCAAGTCCGACTGTTGCCGGAGCTCGCGGCGAAATCAGAGGGCGAGCGTGACCCCTCCGACCATGAGCATCCCAAGTATCAGCAGATGCGCCGGATAGAACACATAGGTAGCGAATTGCAGCTCTCTGCCGCGCCCGCCGCGCCTTCCGTTATACAGCCATATGAGCGGCAGAGAGAGCAGGGCAAAGCACTGCACCCCGAGTCCGAACGGGTCGGCAGTTATAGTCTCCCCGCCGGAGAAAAGCCACCACATCACGAGCATCACGGCTGCCTGAAACACGGCGCCGAGAGCGTCGCGGCCCCTTGTGAGCAGGAAGAGCAGAACGAGTATCACGCCCTCCGTGCCGTAATCGCTCATAAGCACTCCAGGCAACAGCAGCGAAACGATCAGCCCCGTCAGGTATACGAGCCTGCCCAACATACCGCGTCTCCATGAAAGTCCGTCCACGCAGTAGCACACGGCAAGACCGGCCAACAGCGTCCACACCGCGTTCTGCTGCCCGGGACAGAGGAGCGACGCTCCGACGACCATGTTGAACGGTATCTCAGACACCGCCGCCAGCAAAAGCAGACGCCCCGCGTAGCGGCGAAGATCATGGGTGTGTATGTAGCCCTCCACCAGCTCGAAGGCAAACAGCAGAAAAGCGATACGCCCTACACAGCGCATCCACACTGCTCCCGGAAAGAGCGTGACGCCGAGATGATCGATCAGCATGGCGGTGATGGCGATGAGCTTCAACTGGCCGGAGGTGAAAAAGCACCGTTCGGTCATGCCGTATTCCCCGGCTTTACGGCTCCGGATGCGCCCCATCAAAGAAGCCCCGCAAAGAGCCTGAGGAACAGTTGCCCCAGACGCGGGTATGCGTTGCGCCCGGTGCGGTATTCCTCTGTGACCTCGCGGCTCTCACTCATCATGTGCGCCATGTCGTCTCTGATAGCGGTGACCGTCTCGCAATCGGCCATAAAGCACCCGTTTTCAAAATGGTGATAAAAGCTTCTGTAGTCCAGATTTATCGTTCCGCAGGTGGCTATGCAGTCGTCCGCCACGCTCATTTTCGCGTGGCAGAAGCCGGGTGACCACTCATAAATGCGCACGCCGTACCTTACGAGACTGTTGTAGAATGAGCGGGTGACGCTGTAGATGATCTTCTTGTCGGGGATGCCGGGCGTGATGATGCGCACATCAACGCCGCGTTTGGCCGCAAGGCGCATGGCGTGCGTCATTTCGTCGGATATTATGAGGTAGGGCGTGACGAACCAGCAGTACTTCACGGCCTTGTTGAGCATACTGATATATACCTCCTCGCCTACCCTCTCGTCGTCAAGGGGACTGTCCGCGTAGGGCTGAACAAAGCCGCCCTGCCGCGCTTCACCGTAGGAGTCGGAAATATACGCACCGAAGTCGGTGTCATCCTCGTCACTGTCGCTGACGGCGTTCCACATCTCAAGGAACATCTCCGTCAGAGACTGAACGGCCTCGCCCTCAAGACGGATGCCGGTGTCCTTCCACTGCCCGTAGGGGTGGGTGAGATTGAAATATTCGTTCGCGAGATTATAGCCGCCCGTGTAGCCTGTTTTCCCGTCAATGACCGTGATCTTGCGGTGGTCGCGGTTGTTGAGGAAAATATTCAGCACGGGGACAACAGGGTTAAAGATCCGACAGCGTATACCGACGGACTCAAGCCTTCTGCTGAAATCTCTGTTGATAAAGCAGACCGAGCCGACGTCGTCATAAAATACGCGCACATCCACTCCGGCTCTCACGCGCTCCTCGAGTACCGATTGTATCATCTGCCATGCCTCTGCGTTCTCGATGGCGTGATATTCCATGAAAATAAACTTTTCCGCCCGGGAGAGATCCTCAAGCTGAGCTTGAAGTCCTTTCATCGCGTCGTCAAAGTAGGTGACTTCCGTGTTCCGATACACGGGGTAGCGGGAGTTTCGCCGTATATACGCGGCGATGTTTCCGGCGCCGGGGAGCTTTTCGCTCAGCTCCTCCAGATGGGCGTCACCGTTCGGCAACAGCGGCAGAAGCTCGGCGCCAAGCCTTTCGTAGCGCTCACGCATCCTGCGCGTACCGCCGTTGAGACCGATGAAAAGGTACATGCCCACACCCATGACGGGGAAAATGAGGATGAGGATTATCCACGGCATCTTCATATATGATGTCCTGTCCGAAGCGTACAGAACGAGCACCAGTACCGTGGCCAGCAGACGTGTCGCAATGTCGATGATAGTGCTGTAGCGGTTCAGCTCGGTCAGCAGACCGGCGATGAAAAGAACCTCCAGTATAATGCAGATCGCCGAAAAGGCCACACGCATGATACCGTTTTTGGTTTTAGCCTTGCCCTCAAAGGTGTTCTGCTTCACGTTCAAAAGCTCCTTTCGCGGATAGCCCCGCATGATCTGCCTCTCAGTATATCAGGAACAAACGAAAAAATCCATATACGAATACGGGCATTTCAAAAGGCACGTTAACGTAAGCATCATGCCGTCAAGAGCTCTTTTCGATTCCGTCTTATGGCTTCTATTCCTCGTCAATAAATGTGAATACATCTTCTACCCGTTTGCCGAACACCCTGGCAATATCCACGGCCAGCTTCAGGGAGGGGTTATACTTTCCGTTTTCCAGCTTGCCGATCGTTTCCCGGCGGACACCGACTAATTCGGCTAACTCTGCCTGCTGCATATTTCTTTCCTTTCGCAGCTCATACATCCTTGTCTTCAAAACAGGCATAATCAGCTATCCTCTAACTTTCTGAATACCATTCCGGTGATTAAGGAATGGCATCCCACGACGAAGAAAACAGCAGCAGGGATCAGGTTACCTAAGTCGAACGACAATGTAGTATTCCGCAGGAAAAGGCTAGCGATGGGTGCCACAAATAAGGATGGGCACAGTATATAATCGGACGCAACGGCTTTTGCCTTATTCAAGTTCTGCTCTGCCATTTCATCTGCCGGTTCTGCTTTTCTGCAAAACATTTTTTCAAGCGTGTATATGATAGCAACTGAAGAAAGCATTCGCAGAATCAGGCACAACACGCTGTTGAACATAGAAAAAATTCCGGTAACCGCCCAAAGACTGCCCGCCACAATTTTTTCGATTTTAACCTGTTCGGAATAAGGCAAAAAATTATCCTTTCTTTTCATCTGAGCTCCTCCATAAGTGATATATTTATCTCATATGCGATAATAATATCACATTTTTCGAAATTGTCAATGGCGAATGAGAGAAATATTTCACATCCCAAGCTTGCTCAAACTCTATCGTGTGAAAGAGCAGAACAGAATGATCCCAAGCTGGCAGGATTACCCCTGTCATGCATGGTTTCTTTTCTATAGCTGAGTTATGATTTTTTGCCATATTTTGAAACGGAAAATCACCATTGCTCTTTTTATTTCGCTCTAATTATTAGTGTGGAACCATATAAAATGACGATCCTGAAAAGCAATTTATTGTTGTTAAACAGATCCTTTTGTGGTACTATTATCATGTTAATTTTATAAACAGGAGGAGAGAGCCCCTTATGTATACCGATAAAAAGATATGGCTGGCACAGTCCGATAAAAACCTTTATCTTCTTCCCCAAATGGCGAACCGGCACTGTCTTGTCGCGGGCGCGACCGGCACAGGCAAGACCATCACCATGAAGATCATGGCCGAATCCTTTTCCGATATGGGCGTTCCCGTGTTCCTTCAGGACATTAAGGGCGACCTGAGCGGTATGTGCTGTCCCGGCACGGACAGCGACGATATGTGCAAACGTATTGAGCGCTTCGGCATTAAGGGCTTTGAGTATAAGTCCTATCCCACCCGCTTCTGGGACATATTCGGTGAACAGGGGCATCCCGTCCGAGTCGCCGTATCCGAGATGGGCGCGACGCTTCTCGGCCGTCTCCTTGGTCTTACCGAGGTTCAGACCGGTGTTTTGAGCATAGTTTTCAAGGTTGCCGAGGATAACGACCTTCTCCTTGTGGACATTAAGGATCTGCGCGCCATGCTCCAGTACGTCGGCGACAACCGTGCGGAGTTTACCACCATGTACGGCAACGTCTCCACGGCCAGTGTTGGCGCCATTCAGCGTGCGCTCCTCCAGTTTGAGGCGGAGGGCGGCGAGCAGTTCTTCGGTGAGCCCAGTCTTGATATACGCGACTGGATGCGCACCGACATCGACGGCCGCGGATACATCAATATCCTCAACAGCGTCCGCCTGATCCAGAGCCCCACCGTCTACGCGACCTTCCTCCTCTGGATGCTTACCGAGCTGTATGAGACGCTCCCCGAGGTCGGCGACCTTGACAAGCCGCGCATGATATTCTTCTTTGATGAGGCGCACCTTCTCTTTGACGACGCACCCAAGGCACTGGTGCAGAAGATAGTACAGATCGTCAAGCTCATCCGCTCCAAGGGCGTTGGCGTATACTTTGTCACGCAGAGCCCCTCCGATATCCCGGACGACGTTCTCGCACAGCTCTCCAACCGTGTACAGCACGCACTGCGCGCATATACTCCCGCAGAGCAGAAGGCGGTCAAGACCGCGGCAAAGACCTTCCGCGTAAATCCCGCCTTTAAGACCGAGGACGCCATTATGGAGCTGGGTGTGGGCGAGGCGCTCGTGAGCTTCCTTGACGAGAGCGGTATCCCCACTGTGTGTGAGAGAGCGTTTATCCTCCCGCCGCAGAGCCTTATGGGACCCGCACCCGAGTCAAAGGTCAAGAGTCTCATCGAATCCGGAGAATTTGAAATAAAATACCGCGAGACCGTAGACAGAGAATCTGCCTATGAGATCATTACACGCGCCGCCGAGGAGCTTGAGCGCACCAGAGCCGAGGAGGCCGAGGAGAAACAGCGTCTCAAGGAGGACGCGGCCGCGGCAAAGGCGGCAGAGAAGCAGCGTCTCAAGGAGGAGACTGCTGCGGCCAAGGCAGCCGAAAAGGAGAAAGCGAAGAAAACAAAGGTGGCAAAGCAGGCGACCAGCGCCGCCGCGTCCTCTGTGGTCAACGCCGTCAGCACCAATCTGATAAACTCCATCACCGGCGGCAAGAAAACCAGCGCCGCGACCATTGCCAAGCGTGCCGCGACCAACGCGCTCAAGTCCGTTGCCCGCAGTGGCAGCAATTCCATTATCAACGGCCTTTTCAACGGCAAGAAATAATCTCATGTCCCACTCGTATCCCGGATGCTTTCGCGTCCGGGATATTTCAATATAGAATGGAATATGAATGAAGTCGGCACGGACATCTGTCCGTGCCGTAAGCGTTGATCTGTGTGTTTATTTACGCGGGCTCGTAGCTTTTGCCGACCTCGTTGCCCTGCGCGTCGAATTCGACATCCTCCATGATGGTGGGGTCAACGCGACTGCGTCTTTTGACGATGAGCCCCTCGCCCTGAACATTGAACGCCCATATCTTGTAGCCGGGGAACTGCGGGTCGGGCTTTTGGAAAACGCCGGTCTTGTTGAGACGGCAGAACTTCGCCCTGCCCTCCGGGGTATCCAGCAGGTCACCGGGGCCGCTGTAGTACAGTTCATCCTTGTATGCGGCTTCCTTAAAATTCTCCCAGTCGGCATCCTCGACCTTCATAACATCATTGGGTTCTATCATGGTATACTCTCCTGTTTATTTTTTTTACATTAAAATAACATACACCGGACAAAAGCGCAAGAGTGTCCGCGCCCCAACGTCATGCCTCCGCGATATGCATATACTCGTCGTAGGTGCAGTGGCGGTCTATGATCCCGTCGTCGGTTATCTCAATGATGCGGTTCGCGACGGTTTCGGTGAGCTGGTGGTCGTGGCAGGAGAAAATGATATTCTGCCTGAATGCCTCCATGCCGCTGTTGAGCGCCGCGATGCTCTCAAGGTCAAGATGGTTCGTGGGCTGGTCGAACACGAGGAAGTTCGCGCCGGAGAGCATCATTTTGCTGAGCATACAGCGAACCTTTTCACCGCCGGAGAGAACACTGACGGGCTTGTATACGTCGTCACCGGAGAAGAGCATACGCCCGAGGAAGGTGCGCAGATAGCTCTCCCGCTTGTCAACGGAGAACTGGCGCATCCAGTCGATGAGGTCATAGTCACAGCCGTCGAAATAGCTGTTGTGATCCTTCGGGAAATAGGCGGGCTGAATTGACGCGCCCCACTTCACACTGCCGCTGTCCGGCTCCTCCTCGCCCATGATTATCTTGCAGAGCATGGTGACGGCGAGCTCGTTTTTACCGATGAGGGCGATCTTATCATCCTTGCCGACGATGAAGCTGACATTGTTGAGAAGCTTCACCCCGTCCACGCTCTTAGAGACATCCGTGACGAACAGGCGATCCTTGCCCGGCTCGCGCTCGGCCTTGAAGCCGACCCACGGATAGCGCCGCCCGGAGGCCGGCAGCTCCTCCACGGTTATCTTGTCGAGCAGCTTTCGGCGGGATGTGGCCTGACGGGATTTGGATTTGTTGGCGGAGAAGCGCGCAATGAAGGTCTGCAGCTCCTGTATTTTTTGCTCGGCCTTTTTGTTCTGGTCGCGGATGAGCTTCTGTATAAGCTGGCTGGACTCGTACCAGAAATCGTAGTTGCCGACGTACATCTTTATCTTGCCGTAGTCTATATCCACGATGTGAGTGCAGACGTTGTTGAGAAAGTAGCGGTCGTGGCTCACGACGAGCACGGTGCCATCGTAGTCCATCAGGAAATCCTCAAGCCATACCACGGAGTTCAGGTCAAGGTTGTTCGTCGGCTCGTCCAGCAGTATAACGTCAGGGTGGCCGAAAAGAGCCTGAGCCAGAAGCACCTTGACCTTGAGCCGGGGGTCGATATCGCGCATGAGACTCTGATGCAGACTCACGTCCACGCCGAGCCCCTGAAGTATGCGTCCCGCGTCGCTCTCGGCCTCCCAGCCGCCAAGCTCCGCAAACTCCTCCTCAAGCTCCGCGGCACGCAGACCATCCTCGTCGGAAAAATCGGGCTTGTCGTAGATGGCGTCCTTTTCCTTGCCGCACTGATAGAGCCGCTCGTTGCCCATGATAACGGTGTCGAGCACGGGGTATTCGTCATAAAGACTCTGATTCTGCTTGAGGACGGACATACGCTTTTTCGGCGCGAGGACTACACTGCCCGAGGTGGGCTCAAGCTCGCCGGAGAGTATCTTGATGAACGTTGATTTTCCCGCGCCGTTCGCGCCGATTATGCCGTAGCAGTTCCCGGAGGTGAAGTTGAGATCGACCCGCGAGAAAAGCACGGTCGGACCGAACTGGATGGAGAGGTCGTTTACAGTAAGCATATATGTACTCCTTGATGTTTTCGTCTCAGTTTACCACATATCGCGGCGAATTAACAGCGCTTTTTCACACATTATATACAGTTGCATTTTCCTGTGGCTTATCGTATAATACGCAGAGCTAAAGGAGAGAAAAGACGATGAATTTCAGAAAACTGATCGGTGACCGGGCGTTTTACAGAAAGCTTTTCGGCGTGATGTTCCCGGTTCTTGTGCAGAATATAATTACAAATTTCGTAAGCCTGCTTGACAACATCATGGTCGGGCAGGTGGGCACCGAGCCCATGTCCGGTGTCGCTATCGTTAATCAACTGATTTTTGTTTTCAACCTGTGCATATTCGGCGGTATCGCCGGCGCGGGCATTTTTACGGCACAGTTTTACGGCAAGAGCGATCACAAGGGCGTCCGTGACACCTTCCGCGCAAAGCTCTATATCGTTCTTGCGGTTTTTGCAGTTTTCCTTACGGTGTTCCTTGTCGGCGGTGAAAAGCTCATAAGTCTCTTCCTTCACGAGGGTGAGGAGGAGCTTGACCTTGCGGCGACTCTCGGCTACGGTAAGGACTATCTTGCGGTCATGCTGTTCCAGCTTTTGCCCTTTGCGATAATGCAGGCCTACGGAAGCACCCTGCGCGAGACGGGAGAGACCATGGTGCCCATGAAGGCGGGTATTACGGCGGTGTTCGTGAATCTCGTTTTCAACTGGATACTCATCTTCGGAAAGCTCGGTGCGCCGGCAATGGGAGTTGTCGGTGCGGCCATTGCGACGGTCATATCCCGCTTTGTCGAGTGCGGCATCATCGTCATCTATACCCATCGTCACAGCAACGTACACAGGTTTATCGTCGGGGCCTACAGCTCCTTTAAGATACCCGCCGTGCTCACACGCCAGATATTTGTCAAGGGTCTGCCCCTGCTCGTGAACGAGGTTCTGTGGTCGTGCGGCATGACCACTATGAGCCAGTGCTACTCCATGCGCGGGCTTGAGGTCGTCTCTGCCGTGAATATTTCGAGCACGGTGTCGAACCTCTTCTTCTGCGCGTACTTTGCCATGGGCACGACAATATCCATCATCGTCGGCCAGCTCCTCGGAGCGGGTGAGCTTGAGCGCGCCGTGGATGAGGACAGAAAGCTTATCTCCTTCGCCGTCGCGCTTTGCGTAGTGGTCGGCGCGGTTATGGCCGTGCTTGCACCCGTCATCCCGGAGATATACAACACCACGGACAACGTGAAGCATATTGCCTCGGAGCTGTTGCTTGTCAGCGCCATCATGATGCCGTTCAACGCCTTCTGCAACTCCTGCTATTTTACCCTGCGCTCGGGAGGCAAGACGATAATCACCTTTATTTTCGACAGCTTCTTTATGTGGACGGTCTGCGTGCCTCTCGGCTTCTATATCTCCCGCTGCACCGCACTGCCCATTCTGGAGATGTACATTATCATTCAGGCGACCGACCTTATAAAGTGTGTCATCGGCTATGTCATGGTCAAAAACAGAAAGTGGGTCAATAACCTCGTCACTGAATGATATATTATGTAAACCGAATTATGTAAAGCCAGCCAAAAAGCGAGTGCCTGTTAACCGCATCCCATATGTTAGACAGGTCTAATGCCTGTACTAATGTATGGGGTGTTTTCTGTGCCATCCGGCAATGTTATTGAAAATTACTCATCTATCTCGATCTACATTCTGCTACCACAATAAAGGTAGATGCGGCTATCGGTGTATCACAGACAAGGAAAAACTGTTACGACAACTCAGTGCTGTAAAACCGGTAATCTGAAATGCGAGCTACTCCGTCCGCAAGAGCTCGAGTCGGTGGAACACTTGAAGCATGAACTGATTTAGTATATGTATTACTCCAAAAACATATTAAGATAAAGCTAAGGGGCTTACTTTCTGTACTACACAGACAGCAAGCCCTTTTGACTTCTTGTTTATCCAGCTTTTGGAGGTGCTTCGGTCAACTCCGCGCACGTTTTAACTGCTATTTACGCGATCTCCGCGAGTCCGGGCATTTCCTCGTTGAAAACGTTGAGGCATATATATGCGCCGTCGGGCAGGGACAGGCCGGAGGGTAGCTTTTCAAGATAGAAAACCTCGTTGTCACCCGGCTTCGGATGGGGCTTGTCATTGACGATAAATTCGACGTAAGAGGGAAACTCAGCGACATTGCCGAGCTTCCCGCCGGAACTGACGTAATCCTCCGCGGAAGCGTAACCGCCGGACATATAGACGGAGACTATCTGCCCCGTGGAAAGGCGGCCGTGCATATTCTCGTCAATACGGATATTAGCCTGCGTCCACGCCTTGCCGTCAACGAAGGTGTAGAAGGTCTCGATCACCGTGCCGAGCACCACATAGTCCGCATCGTCCTCGTCGTCAAAGTCGTCGTCACTGAGGTGTATCGTGTACACGGAGGAGTCGTCAATGATGGTGCTGTTGTAGACAAAGTCCGGCAACACCGTCTTATCCTTCGTGAAGCTGACAGACGCCGTCCCTCTGTCCTGCTGTCCGTCGTCCGGAGTTTTGTCGGTCACGGCAAAGAGAGTCACGACGGCCACAGACAGGAGCAGTATGGCCGCGATATATACGAATGTTTTTTTCAACCGGCAGCCCTCCCGTTCTGGTATCGATGTTATGTCGTAATTATACTCCAAAAAGTTCCCCGGATTTACCAAAAAATTCTTAATTTTCCGTTGCTTCCGCAGAGAGACGCAACGTCCCGCGGTTCAGGAACGCCCGGCGGCTTTTTTCAGTTCCTCAAGAAACGTGTAGGGCACACGCAATCTGCCCTTTCCGCTGCCCATGGCGATGGCGGGCTTGCTTTCTCCGTGAAAATCACTGCCGCCGGTTTTAATAAGTCCGTATTCCTCCGCAAGCGATTCGAGATGATCCTCCTGCTCCTTCGTGTAGCCGGAGTAGCGACACTCCATGCCGCGTAATCCGAGAGCGAGACAGTGCTCAATGAGCGCCCTGAGCGCCGCGTCGTCAAGACGGTACTGGAACGGGTGCGCCAGAACCGGCAGGCCGCCCGCCTCAAGTATCACCTCGACACTGCGCTCAAGACTGAGAAAGCTACGGCCGACATAGTAGCGCTGTCCCTTTTCCACATAGCGGGCAAAGGCGTCCTCGGTGTCGGAGGCAAGCCCCAGCTCCGTCAGTATCTGTGCGAAATGCGGTCGCCCGATCACCGCGCCAAAACGCCGGTGCATTTCCTCATAGCTCACGTCGAGCCCGTCCGCCGCCATCAGCGCCGCGACCTTCCGGTTGCGCTCATCCCGATCCCGTACTATTCCCTCCAGCACCTCACGAAGCGCCGGTGAAGCGGTGTCCACATAATAGCCCAGAAGATGCACGGGGCCGCCGTATTTCGTGCTGATCTCGATACCCGGGATGACCTCTATTCCGAGCTCTGTACCCGCGGCCACGGCCTCGGCACAGCCGTCAACGGAGTCGTGGTCGGTGACTGCCACGGCCGCAAGCCCAAGCTCCGCCGCGTGACGCACCAGCTCTGTCGGTGTGTACGAGCCGTCGGATACGGTGGTATGCAGATGCAGGTCAATTACCCGCTCGATTTCAGAAATTTCGCATGATCTCATTTGCTCTTGCGTATATCCTTTCAGGCTCGATGCCGATGGAGAATTTGCCATTTTCATACAGCACCCTGCCGTTTACCATCGTCAGACGGACATTTTCCTTTGAGCCGGAGTAGACGAGATTCTTTTCAATGTTATGTATGGGCTGCATATTCGGGCGCTTGAGGTCGATAACGATAAGGTCTGCCTTTTTGCCCACAGCGATATCGTCACAGCAGTCAAGCCCCATCGCGCGCGCACCACCCACGCAGGCCATTTCCAGCACTTTTACCGCGTCACAGGCCGTAGCGTCGTCGCAGAGGTATTTTTGCAGTGCGGTCACAAGGTACATCTCCCGGAACATATCGAGAGCATTGTTGCTGGCCGCGCCGTCGGTGCCGATGGCAAGCTTCAGGCCGGCGTCGATATAACGCTGTATGGGCGCGATGCCGCTTGCAAGCTTGAGGTTCGACGCGGGACAGGTCACGACCCAGAGTCCCTTTTCCCTGAACAGCTCTATGTCCTCCCCGGAGAGATACACGCAGTGGAACGCGCCGCCGCCGTGGTTGAAGAAGCCCAGCCCGTCCAGATATTTCGCCGGGGTCATACCGGTGCGCCGTATGCAGTCCTCCGTTTCGCGTCTTGTCTCACTCAGGTGGATGAAGCAGGGCGCCTTGTATTTCTCGGAGAGCGAGACCATATACTTTATGCGCTCGGCTGAGGTGGTGTACTCCGCGTGGATGCCGAGACGGTAGCTCACAAGCTCGCTGTAGTCGTTAAAACGCAGAAATTCTCGCTCAATGTTCGTCGGGTCGGAGTCGAAATCGTTCAGCGACGAGCAGATCACCGTGCGAAAGCCCGTGTCCGTGTGCGCCTTCACATAGGCATCGTTGTGAGAATACATATCAAAGCCGGTAGTCACGCCGCTCGTAAGGTATTCCATGATGCCCAGGACGGAAAAAACATAGACCATCTCATCGGTGAGCCTTGCCTCGCGGGGAAACACCTGCTCGTTGAGCCAGCGGTCAAGGGGCATATCATCGGCGCAGGAGCGCAGAAATGTCATTGCCGTGTGGGTGTGGGCGTTCTTGAAGCCGGGCATGAGCAGGTCACCGTCGAGGTCGATCTGTCGTTCGAACTGCGGCAGTATCTCCGGTGCGGGGCCGATGTAGGCGATGCTTCCACCGTCCGTCCACACCTCGTCGGTGGTGATATGCGCGCCGCCCCGAAAGCTCAGGACTCTGCCGTTGTAAAATCTTATCATGCGTGCGCCTCCTTCGTTATTATATATCTTTCATTCCCAGAAATTCTTTCCGCCGATGGCCTTCACAATATGCTCGCGTATCTCCAGCATACCGGTGTAGGTGGGCATGATGAATAGCTGTTCTTCCCTCTCCGCCATCCATTTTACCAGTTCAACGTAGTCGCTCTGCCGCTCGATGCGCTCACGCTCAAGCCCCGCGTCCAAAAGTCTGCGCTCCGTCTCCTCAATGCACATTCCGGATATGACCACACGTTCAAGCCCCGCAAAGCCGCTCAGCGCCTCAAAGTCCGTGTCGTTGAGCCAGGAGATGTCGGTGCCGTCGGAGACGTTGTTGTTCATTACAAGAACTAAAGAGAAGTGACCCTTTACATTCCGCATAAAGTCGATCACCTGGTTGAAGCCCGCGGCGTTTTTCACGAGTATCATCGTCGCGCCGCTCCTGCCGAGTTCAAAGCGCTCCATGCGCCCGAAGCCGCATTTTGAGTGCTCGAGCGCCCTTGCCGAGTCGTTCGCGGAAATGCCGAGCACGCTCATCGCGGCCATGGCTCCCGCGGCGTTGTAGACGTTATAGAGTCCCGCAATGGGGATGTTGATAAGGCGGTTTTTGCCGTCCGAGGTGATGACGGCGGAGGTGCCGTCCACCCTGCGCTCGGCAACATAGGTCACGGCGAAGTCGGGCGACGGGCGCTTATAGCCGCAGTCCGCGCAGACATAGCCGCCGAGATGACCGTAATTGATATAGCTGTAGGAGAGTGCGCCGCCGCAGGCCGGGCACCTGTCAAAGTCGGTGAGGTCGGCACTGTCGGGGGTGTTGAGTGCGCCGTTATTCATGCCGTACCATACGGCACGGTTGGGAAGGCTTCTGAGAGAGGCGGTGAGAGCGCAGTCGGCATTGAGGCACAAAACGGTGTCGGGTGAGCCCTCAAGCCCGGCGCGTATGCCGGAAACGGTGTTTTCAACCTCTCCGAAGCGGTCAAGCTGATCGCGGAATATGTTCGTGACGATTACGGCAACAGGCTTCATCTGGGGGAAAACGGTCTTTGCCGCCCACTCGTCGCACTCGATAACGGCGTATTCCTTTTTCATTTTACCCGTGATCGAGCAGTTCATCACAAATTCGGTGACGATGCCGCTGATGAGGTTTGCGCCGGAGCGGTTTGCGAAATAGCTCATCCCGGCCTCCTCAAGCGCCTGCTCGACCATACGCAGGGTGGTCGATTTGCCGTTGGTTCCGGTGATGGCGACGGACTTCACGTTTCGCGCGAGTACGCCGAGCAGCTCGGGGCAGACCTTCAGCGCCCAGCGCCCGGGCATGGCCGTCCCGCCACGGTGAAGAACACGCGCGACAAGGCGCAGAAGCTTACAAAGCAGTATTGCCAGAATAGCTCTTAAACTCATAACGGATATCTCCTTGAAAAAACTTTGCCTATGATTATACCACGTCCGAATATGTACACGCAAGCAGTATATGCCCCGCCGTGCGTCAAGAGACGCCGTACCGCGTGAGTCGTGTGCCGTTGCGCTCGCTTTCGGCAAAGCGAGGCAAAACAAAAAGGAAGGGCGGAAACCCTTCCTTTTCGTTATATGGTTGAGGACAAAATGAAAAAGATGAAAAATGTTACTTGCAGGTATTATGTTACCCAATAAATGTTTCGGAATAAATATTGAAATTGTTTCAAAAATGTTAAATCAAGCGTTTTACACAAAAAAAGCTCAATCAAAACTCAAATTCCACACACAATCGACGGGGACGTTGTTAGGCTCTGCGGCTATATAGGCGTCGCCGCTCGGGGAGGGGAGACGATATCGGCACGACTGTGCGCCGAGCACAGCACCCACGGACGCGGCGGCATCCGCGCGGTCATTTTCGTTTTCGCAGATGAGCTCGCGTATGAGGCATACTCCGTCCTCGACATAGGCCGCACATATCCCCGCGCCGCAGTCGAAAAGCCCGCCGCCGTATGCCTCGCAGAGGCTTTGCGTGAACTCGAGCGCCGCCGCCGTGGGACACAGCCGCACACGCCCATGCAGCAGCTCCTCCCTCCGGCGCATATACTCCGTGGGGGAAAGGCGTGCGCAGGGAAATACCGGCAAACTCCGGACATTGTGGGTCACGGTGCGCAGGGCGGGCCTTACGCCGAGCACGTCCTCGTACCAATTGTACAGCGACGCCTCGGCGGGAAGCGTGCAGATAAAGTCCGCGCCGAGTCCCCGCGCCGCCTCTCCGGCGGCCTTTACGAGTGCCGAGCCGAGCCCTCTGTGCCTGTGCGCTTTATCCACGGCTACGGCGTATATGTAGCTGCAGAGCGGGCGCCGGTCGGGAATACCGCGAAGCTCTCCCAATATGACGGCGTATGCCCCACCGACGACCCCGCTGCCGCACTCCGCAACCACAGCGGTGCCGAGCCCCGGGAGGAGGCGAAAAAAATCACCTATAAGCGCCAATCCGTCGCCGAAGCTCTCAGCCCACAGCGCGGTGAGCTCCGGTATATCGTCGGGACGCATGGCGCGTACAGTTGCGTCATTCATGGCCGCTTACCTGCTCACCGATCCACCTTGCGGTGTACTTGCGGAGGATATACTCGGGCTTGTAGCTGAGCTTTGACCGGCGCAGGGAGTCAAGACCCATGTCGTCCTCGCGGTTGATGTACTCAAGCTCGGGGTGCTTTTCCCTGAGCATACGGGCAAACTCCCTGCATACCATGGGGTAGGCACCGGGCATTTCACCCAGCGCCTTTTCAAAATGCACGTCGAACGTATTCCGACAGCACAGCTCACCCACGGTGAAGCCCACGAGTGCGCCGTCGGCAAACAGAACTCCGCCCTCCAGCGCAAGCTCCTCATACGCGGCAAAGGCTCGGATAATGGCGTCATGCTCGAAGTGTATGCTCCTGTCGAGACGCAGAACGTTCTCCTCCGTCCACACATCCAGCATATCAAGGCACTGCGGGATGAGCTCCCGCGTGAGCGGGACAAAGCTCCACCGATGCTCGGCCTCGAAGCGGTTGCAGAAGTTGCGCTTGGCGTGGAGCGACTTGCCGGCATAGGTGGAGAGCTTTTCGACGGAATAGATATAGTCTGCGCAGTCGGGCTGTTCGATGTACTCAAAGCAACCGGGATATTCCCGCTCGAGCATTTCCCTGTGCCTGTCCGTCACGCCGCGCAGGGAAAAGGGAAGCCCACGCTCTTTTGCATATTGGTGCAAAGCCTCTATCGCGCCACGCAGCTCCCCGCTCCCGATGGGGAAAACGAATGATACCTCACCGCCGCGGCGAAGCATGGTCAGCATCCTGTCCTCATGGCGGCATATGAGCTGGCTGTAGTGCTTGTCCCAGATGTAGATGTTGCCGAAGTTATAGTCGGCGCTGGGGCTGTTCTCGTCCATTACGAGCTTATCGACCCAGTGCTTATTTGAGAGGGTCGCAGTGGAAAACTGAAGCATATGTTATTCGTAAGTCCTTTCACAAACGGAACGTATCTCCTGCCTGAGTGCGCGCAGGTCGGTAAAGGCGTCCGGTCTCTTTGAAACGTCGCGCAACAGCGCGGAGGGGTGATAGGTCGCCATACAGCGCCGACCGTCAATGTCGAACCATTTGCCGTGCTGT
Organism: uncultured Oscillospiraceae bacterium; assembly: GCA_964587485.1. Lineage (GTDB taxonomy): Bacteria > Bacillota > Clostridia > Oscillospirales > Oscillospiraceae > Limivicinus. Next base: position 27,704 of record CAZPLL010000003.1, read on the forward strand.
ACCGTTATGCGGAAATCCGGACTGATGAGCGCCTGCGCGGAGATTCGCCCGAGACACACGATGATCTTCGGGTCAACAAGCGCGATCTGACTCTCGAGCCAGTGGCGGCAGGCCGTCAGCTCGGCTTCCTGCGGGTCGCGGTTTTTCGGCGGGCGGCACTTGACCATGTTGGCGATATATACCTTCGTGCGGTCAAGGTCTATCATCTCAAGCATGGAGTCAAGGAGCTTCCCCGCCGGGCCGACAAACGGCACGCCGCGTATGTCCTCCTGCTCGCCCGGCCCCTCGCCGATGAGCATTACCTCCGCATGGGGGTTCCCGTCGCCGAATACGACGTTCCGACGTGTCGTGAACAGCGCACAGGAGGCACAGTCCTTACATTTTATTTCCAGCGTTTCCCATGTGTCCATTACTGTCCTCATTCCTCCCCGCGCGAGACCAGCGAGAGCAACAGCTCACGTCGGTTGTTGTCGGGGTATTCGATAACGTAATCCAGAAGAAATCCGAGCGTGTCGCCCAGCTCCCGCCCCTTTATCCCGAGCTCGAGCAGATCGTCCCCGGAGACGGCAAGGTGCCTGAGCGAGAAGCACTCTCCGCTTTTCAGCACGGCTCTCAGCTCGGCGTGAGCCTTACCTCCGAAAATCGCGTCGCGGCACAGCGCGGCACAGCAAACACTATCCACGCCGTAGACGTTCAGGAGCCTTTTCCAGCTGCGGCTGTCCGTCGGTTTTTCGGCAGATACCAGCTTCGCCGCGTCCGCGCAGCAGCGTATCGTTCGGCTGTCGAGCCGCAGATCGGTCAGAAATTCCTCCGCCGAGCCGATACAGCCCTGCGCCGACAGTATTATACACAAAGCCGCCCAGCGGTCAAGCGATTTTTTTGGCAGTCGCGCTATTGCGCCAAGCTTCCCGGGCGCGTCGGGGCGCTTTATTATAAAGCTGTCCATAAGTCCGAGCGAGATGAGCGTGAAGATATACTCCGGCTTTTTCGTCAGCAGTATCTTCTCCGTCTCGTCCCGCACACGTTCGGCGGCAAGCGTGGCGGCGAGGTACGCCTTTTTCTCAATGGCGGCGAGAGTTTCGCGCTCTATCTCAAAATCCAGCCTTGCCGCGAAGCGCACCGCCCTGAGCATCCTCAGAGCGTCCTCCTCAAAGCGACGCTCAGGCTCACCCACACAGCGGATGAGATGCGCGGCTATATCCTCCCTCCCGCCGAAGGGGTCTGCCAAAAGCCCGTCGGGGGGGAGCGCCATCGCGTTCATGGTGAAGTCACGGCGGCTCAGATCGGTGTTCAGGTCGCGCACGAAGCTGACGGAATCCGGGTGACGGTGATCGGCATATTCACCCTCACTGCGAAAGGTCGTCACCTCGACACCGCGTCTGCCGCACATGACGGTAACAGTGCCGTGCTTAAGCCCCGTGGGACGCGAGGCGGGGAACACCTCCATGACCTCCTCCGGGAGCGCGCCGGTGCATATATCCCAGTCATTCGGCCTCACACCGAGCATCATATCCCGCACGCATCCGCCCACCAGATAGGCCGGATATCCGCGCGATTGCAGGGTGACGAGAACCTGCCTCACATATTTCGGTACGGTCAGTACAGCCATACATACTCCTACTTGAAAAAACAGTGGTGAACGTTTATAATATATATAATTTTAACATTTTGCAAATCCAACATCAATACCGAATGGAGTTATTTATGATAGACTTTGAGAATTATATGTCTCCCGGCAGAAAGGGACATCTTATCGGTGTGGGCGGTGTGTCCATGTCGTCGCTGGCCGAGGTGCTTCAGGATATGGGCATCATCATCACCGGCTCCGATATGAACGACAATCAGAACGTTCGCGGCGTGCGCGCCCACGGTATCGAGGTTTTCATCGGCCACAGGGCGGAGAACATCGGCGACGATGTGGAGTTTGTTGTCCGCACCGCCGCCGTCCATGACGATAATCCCGAGATCGTCACCGCGCGTGAGCGCGGTATCCCCGTCTTTGAGCGTACCCAGGCGTGGGGTGCAATCTCGAAGGGCTACAATAACGCTCTGTGCATCTCCGGCACCCACGGCAAGACCACCACTACCTCCATGTGTACCCATATACTCATGGCCGCCGACAAGGACCCCACCGTTATGATAGGCGGCACTCTCCCTCTCCTCAACGCAGGGCACAGGATAGGCCGCGGCAATACCATTGTAATGGAGGCGTGCGAGTATTATAACTCCTTCCTCTCCTTCCACCCGACAGTTGCCGTGATACTCAACGTCGAGGAGGATCATCTTGACTTTTTCAAGGATCTTGACGATATCAAGAGCTCCTTCCGTCAGTTTGCCCTGCGCACGCCGGAGGACGGCTGTGTGGTCGTAAACGCGGATGACGCGAACGCCATGGCCGCCGTGAAGGATATCGACCGCAAGATAATCACCTTCGGTCTCACGCCGGAGGCCGACGTTTATGCGCAGAACGTGCGCTATGTCGGCGCGAATTCCGAGTTTGACATTATGTATAAGGGGCGCCGCTTCACCGACGTCACTCTCCACGTCCCCGGCGTCCACAATGTGAAAAATGCGCTTGCGGCCACCGCCGCGTGCATATGCCTCGGCGTACGTCCCCTCGCGGTCAAGTACGGTCTTGCCGGCTTCAACGGCGCGGGGCGGCGCTTCGAGTTCAAGGGCAAGTTCAACGGTGCGGAGATATACGACGACTATGCCCATCACCCCGGCGAGCTAAAGGCGCTTCTTGACACAGTGGAGGCTCTCGACTATCAGCGCACCATCCTCGCCTTCCAGCCCCACACCTACTCCCGCACCGCCGCGCTCTTTGATGACTTCGTCGAACAGCTCAAACGCCCCGATGTGCTCATGCTGGCGGAGATTTTCGCCGCGCGCGAGAAGAACACCATCGGCATATCCTCCGCGGACCTTGCCGACAAGATAGAAAACGCCTTCTATTTCCCCACCTTTGACGAGCTTGAAACGGCGCTTCGCGTCTCCGCCCGTCCGGGTGACATCATCCTCACCGTCGGCGCGGGAGATATCTACAAGGTCGGCGAACGGCTCGTCAAATGACCGTCTGTGCCGCACATACCGACATACATTTCGGAGGAACGACAATGAAAATCGCAGTTATAACCGGCGCATCCGCCGGTATCGGCAGGGAGTTTGTATACGCCGTCGATAGAGAGGAGCATTTTGACGAGATCTGGGTCATCGCGCGTCGGCTTGAGCGGCTCGAGGAGCTTGCCTCAGCATGCTCCACACCCGTGCGCCCACTGGCGTTAGACCTTGCCGACCTTGACAGCATTGATACCTACCGGGCTCTGCTCGAAAAGGAACAGCCCGAGATCGCCCTGCTGATAAATGCCTCGGGTTGCGGCGTGTTCGGCCCCTTTGAGGAAAAGGAGCTTGATAAGCTCCTCAACAGCGCCACGCTCAATTCCCTTGCGCTTACGGCGATGTGCCATGCAAGTCTCCCATATATGCACGAGGGCAGCAGTATCATAAACATGGGCTCAAACTCCGCGTGGCAGCCTGTTCCGTATCAGGCCGTCTACGGCGCGAGCAAGAGCTATGTCCTCAGCTTTTCACGCGCCATCGGGCGTGAGCTTCGTCCGCGCGGTGTTCATGTGATGTGCGTCTGCCCCGGCTGGATAAAGACCGAGTTCCAGCAGGCCGCCCAGCACGACCGCTATATAAAATACGTTGACAGATGGTACGGCCCCGACGAGGTGGCGGCGCAGGCCATGAAGGATCTGAAGAAGAAAAAGACCGTCTCCATCCTCGGCCACCCTGTCCGCCGTCAGGTGCGCCTTGTGAAGCTCCTGCCCGTGGAGCTTGTCATGAACATCTGGTGCAGACAGCAGGGAATCAATTGAGAACTGTATAAGGGAATTCATGTTTTCCCGAGAATGATACCGGTATGTAATGTATAATTATCCTGCCGCTCCCCCCTGGGAGAGGTGGCGTAGCGAATACCGTGACGGAGAGTGTAAAGGTGTTCATTAATTTAGAGCCATAAAAACGGCATCTCAGCCTGTAGACAAAGCCCAAAGGAAACGCTTTCACGGCTTCCTTTGGGCTGAATTTATGGTATAATAGAGGAGGGCAGGAAATTGTTGCCGGTTCGAACTCATCCGAAGTCGCACACAAGCCATCAATGAAAGCATCTTTGCTTCGATGGTCGACGTCTATTGTTTTGAAGCGTTTTCCCGTATCGTCAAAATGAAACAAATTATATCTCGTCAATTCGCCGCCTGCCTGACTACAGCGGCTGTTTTTTTATCTGCGCCCAGCGGCGGGGATACTTCGGCGGTGTGTCGCTCACCTTGCGGATGATGACGGCGCTGTGGGTAATGTCGGTACCGGGCACGGTATAGTCGGCCACGCGCTCCAGCCTGCCACCGAGAACGGCGATGCCGCGCTTTGCCTCCCGCAGTTCTTCGGCACAGTCGGGACCCTTCATGGCGATAAATGTGCCGCCCTTCTTTACCATTGGAATACACAGCTCGCAAAGGAGCGCGAGCCTCGCCACGGCACGCGACGTGACAACATCGAACGCGCCACGGTAGTCCGCAGGTGCCTCCTCCGCTCTCGCGTGGATGCACTCCACGTCGTCAAAGCCCAGCCTCTCGCAGGTGTTTCTCAGAAAATTGATGCGCTTGTCGAGGCTGTCGAGCAACGTGAGCTCCAACTCAGGCCGCGTTATCTTCAGCGCAAGCCCCGGAAAGCCCGCTCCCGTGCCGACATCTATCACCCTGTTGCCGCCGAACTCCGGCAGAGTCAGCAGCGCCGCGCTGTCGAGAAAATGCAGGCGCGCGACATCCGTCTCGCCGCTGATAGCTGTGAGATTCATCACGGCGTTCATCTCCTCGAGATATTCAAAATAAGTTCTGTAGCGTCCCACGGCTTCGGCATCGGGCGTAATACCCAGCGCCTCAAAGCCGGAGGTCAGCACGTTTTCAAGCTCCATGCTCATGCTCCCCTGATGGTATAAAAATCGTGGTCGCCGATGGTGGCGACATATTCAAGCGCCGCGCGGAACCAACTGTCATCTCCCTTTGCGGGATTTACGAAAAAGAGGCTGTTTCCTGCGATGCTTACTCCGTCGAGCGCCATATAAGCCGCAATGACCGACAGCTCGTCCGCCTCGTTGAGTACGGCATCGGAGAGCGTAGTGTCAAACTGTACTCCGCCCTTGGTGTCGAAAATGACCTCGTATATGGTATCCGGGTATTCCTCGTGTGCAACGCGGTTGAGCACCACGTTTCCGACCGCGATTCGCCCGGCGAGCGGCTGTCCTGTGGCCTCGGCAAAGATAATTCGCGAAAGCCAGAAAACATCGGTGCTGTCAAAATTCAGAGTATAGTACCGCTCCCCGCCCGTGATGACGCCGGCGCCGTCCATGTCAAGGTCAACACGGCTCATATCCTCTGCCGTCGTTATCTCAGCATTGAATATGGCCTTCGCCGCCTCCTCGGGGATATACGGCTCGTCGCCGACCATGACAAAGCCGCCGGGCGTGAAAACATAACGGCCGTTGACCGTCATATACTCATCCCCGGCCTTTGCGCTCAGCTCCAGCGAATCCGCCAGAACCGTCAGTACACCGTCCGTCATGGCACAGTCCGGCTCCATGTTGAGCGCCCGGCAGAACAGACTCAACGGAAGGTACACTTCCCCGTCACGCGCAAAGCCGCGATCCCACAGAAGAGAGGCAAGATATATCCTGACCTCCGGGTACGGAAGCTCAACGTGTTCCCCGGCTTCCTCCTCCGCGACTGACTGCCCGACAGCCGACTCCGGAATGTCTGCCGTGCCAACAGGCGATGACCCCGACGGGGAGTCAGAGCACCCACCCATGAACGCGAGCGCAATGCACAGACATATGAGCGTGGCGAAGCGCGACACCCTCACGGCGACGGGAGAGGGGTCAGTCCGCTTCCCCATCCCTGATGTGCTTGAGCGCCTGCGCGAGCTGGTCGGGGCAGGATGTGCTCTTAAAGCCGCAACGTATGCCCTCCATGCGCTGTATGGCATCGTTAATGTCCATGCCCTTTACGAGCGCGCTTATGCCCTGGAGGTTTCCTGAGCATCCCCCGGTGACCTTTACGGAGGACACGGTGCTGCCGTCGGTCTCTATCTCCATCAGTTGCGAGCAGACGCCCTTGGGTCTGAATGTATATTTCACGATATTCATTCCTTTCTGATTTATAATAGTAATATATCACGCTTTTTCCTCTTTTTCAAGGCAGGACTATTTTGCGCGCCGGGGGCATAGTTTATGTTGAGGTGATGGCATGAGGACAAAGCTTATCGCGGCGCTGATAATGACGGCGCTGAGCATTTATCTTCTCTCGGGCAGTGCCTATGAGCGTCTGGGGGACAAGACCCGTTCGGAGATCGAGGCTGCTCGGATGAGAAACGTCAGCTACTCGACCCCGAACGTCGTCAAGGAGGCGGAGACGAGCGAGCCCACCTCCGAGGGTGAGAGCTCTCTTGCCGCTGCCATGGAGGTCTCAGCTCTGACCCCGGAGGATGACACTCCGCTCCGTCTCCCGGTAGAGGAGGACGAGGCCGACTCTCCTCCGGTATCGGTCGTTATTGACAGCCGTGCCGACGAAGCGCTGGAAACGACCATATCCGGCGGCCTCACCATAAAAAACATGACCGATTACGAGGTGGACACGGCGTCCGTCGCGCTCGCGGGGCCGGGGCTGAGCCTGAGCGCCGAGGGGCCGCAGGTGCTCATCATCCACACTCATTCAAGCGAGGCCTATACCCCCGCAGGGCTCGACCGCTACGAGGCCAGCGACAGCTTTCGCACCGAGGATACCGAGTTCAACATCATCCGCGTCGGAGACGAGCTGACAGAGCTCTTTCAGGCGGCGGGACTGAACGTCATACACGACAGGGGCATATACGATTACCCCAGCTACACGGGCTCATATAACCGTTCCGGACTTGCCGTGGAGGATTATCTGCGTGAGTATCCGGGCATCTCGATAGTTCTTGACGTTCATCGGGACGCTCTCGGCTCGGGCGATGTGGTATATAAGACCATGGCCGAGGAGTCCGGCACCTGCGCCTCACAGGTCATGCTGCTGGTCGGGACGGACGACAGCGGGCTTTCCCACCCACACTGGAGGCGGAATTTGGCGCTCGCGCTGTATATGCAGAAGGCTGTGAACGACAGCTACCCCACACTCATGCGTCCCGTGGAGCTCGTACAGCAACGCTATAACCAGCATCTTACGACAGGCTCACTCATCGTGGAGGTGGGCAGTAGCGGAAATACTCTTCAGGAGGCTCTCGCCGCGGCGCGACTGTTCTCGTCAGCCGTGGCACCGGCACTTGCGGCGCTGATAGAATAAATAAAAATTTTTTCATTTTCCCTCTTTACAAATCCGGAAAGCTGTGCTATTATAAAAATGCAAATGATAATTATTATTAATTTACAAAGACAGGGGGCGACAGCGTGGAGCAGAAGCACAACAACAGCAAGAAGCGTCAGGCCATACTGGATATGCTGCGAGCCACTACCGCCCACCCCAGTGCGGAGACGGTCTACACCACTCTCAAGCCCGACTTCCCCGAGCTGAGCCTCGGGACGGTGTACCGCAATCTCCAGATCCTTGAAAAGGACGGTCTTGTGCGCATAGTGTGCACAGTGGACGGTCAGGCGCGGTATGACGCACGTGTTGAGTCTCATGTCCACTGCTACTGCACAGGCTGTCGGCGTGTGATGGATGTTGACAGCACGGATATGGAGAAGTTTTTCTCAACGCTTCGTTACGAGCCCGGCTTCGAGCCCGTACATTACAGCGTTACCGTAAGCGGTCTTTGCCGCAACTGTCGCAGCGAATAAGTCTTTCCCCGGGTCTTCCGGTGAAAATAAATATGTTTATAAAAACACTACATAGGAGGAAATTATTATGAAGAAATGGGTATGCCCCGTATGCGGTTATGTTCACGAGGGAGACGAGCCCCCTCAGTTCTGCCCCCAGTGCAAGGTTCCCGGCTCCAAGTTCAAGCTTCAGGCCGAGGATAAGGTTTGGGCCGCCGAGCACGTTCTCGGTGTAGGCAAGCAGTTTGGCGCGGATGTCCCCGCAGAGGTTCAGGAGCAGATCATCGCCGGTCTCAGAGCGAATTTTGAGGGCGAGTGCTGCGAGGTCGGTATGTATCTTGCGATGGCGCGTGTCGCCCACCGCGAGGGTTATCCCGAAATAGGTATGTACTGGGAGAAGGCCGGTCTTGAGGAGGCCGAGCACGCCGCGAAGTTTGCGGAGCTTCTGGGCGAGGTCGTGACCGACAGCACCAAGAAGAATCTCGAGCTGCGCGTAGACGCCGAGAACGGCGCGACCGCCGGCAAGTTCGAGCTGGCAAAGCTTGCAAAGCAGTACAACCTTGACGCCATTCACGACACCGTTCACGAAATGGCTCGCGACGAGGCACGCCACGGCAGAGCGTTCGAGGGACTGCTCAAGCACTACTTCAACAAGTAAGACGCAGGGAGGATAAAGCAATATGAAATATGTATGCGATGTCTGCGGCTGGGAATATGACGAAGAGGAAAGCGGCATAAAGTTCGAGGATCTGCCCGAAGATTTTGCCTGCCCCCTCTGTGGCGTGGGTAAGGATCAGTTCTCCGCCGAGGAGTAATTCGCCGAGCCGGATAATACAAAAGGCTGTGCGGAGAGGTCAAGCGGCTTCTTCGCATAGCTTTTTTCTTGAAATGCTCCTGCTTATATGATAAAGTAAAGACAACAAAAGTGTGGAGGTATCATATGTTCAGACCTGTTAGAAAAAAGAAAAATCAGATAAGCGACGAGGCGGCGAAGGAGCTCCTCCGTACCTGTCGGCGCGGCATTTTCGCCGTTAACGGGGATGACGGATATCCCTACGCGGTTCCCATCAACTACCTATATGACGAAGATGAACAGAAGATATATTTCCACGGCTCCCGTGCGGGACACAAGGTGGATGCGCTCAGGGCGTGCGACAAGGTGTGCTTTACCGTCTACGGCAACGAGACGATCAGGGACGAGCCGTGGGCGCCGTATACACAGAGCGTTGTCGTGTTCGGCCGCTGCCATCTGCTGGAGGGCGGCGCGGAGTCACTCGCGCTGGTAAAACGCTTTGCAATGAAGTATTACCCGGATGAGAGCCTTGTTGATATCGAGGTCGCGGAGGGCGGAAGCGCCGTGCAGATGTACGAGATCACCATTGAGCATTTCAGCGGCAAAGAGGTTCAGGAGCGGTAAACGGGTATAAATACCCGCAGAAAAGGTCGTCGGAGCATTGACTCCGGCGACCTTTTTACGGTTTTTCATGCTTTTTTATTGTCATATCGTTCGGTATCTCTCACGCAGAACGTCTATGCCCTGCAGAATGATGTTGCAGACACATTCGGCCGCGGCATCCTCGTCCTTCGCCCGGATGTGGTCGAGAAGCTTCTGCCGCATGGCGGCGGTGAAGCTGATATCCTCCGCACGGACGGAATAGTGATGGTGTATCATACTGCGCAGTACCGGCTCAAAGCCGCGGAATATCATCGCGTAGACACTGTTGCCGCTGGCCTGCGTCAGCTTGTAGTGGAAGCTGTACACGAGCTCCGTGAGATCCGCCCCCGGCTCCGTCAGATGATCGACTATGTCCTGCATCTCGTTGAGCGTGCTGTCGAAAATATGCGTGCAGGCACGTCTCGCGCACTCGGACTCGAGCCACAGACGTGTGTCCATCATGTCATCGAACAGCGACAGGTCAAGCTCCAGCGAATCGGAGCTCATCAGCGCCTCGAGCGACTGCGGAGTCGGGTATTTGCGGTAATTGTTGACGACCGTGCCGTGGCGCGGAACTATCGACACAAAGCCCTGCATCTCCAGTCTGACTATGGCCTGATGAACGGAACCCCGTGACACGCCGAAGTGCTCCGCGATCTCCCTTTCGGTGGGCAGATGCGCTCCCGCCTTCAGCTCACCGGAGAGAATTCTGTTAAGAAGCTCCCTGCCGACCGCGTCGGATATTGAGTTGTTCTCTTTTATACGTTTATGGCTCATTGTTATACCTCTCATGTGATGATGATAACAAATAAATAGCAAAATATCAAGGAAAGATATTGCAAAAAGAACATAGATGTGTTATTTTAATATCAAATGGTGGTACTACCACCATGCACAAACGTGTTCGAAAGGAGAAACATATGGCAAAATATGACATAGTGGTCGTTGGCGCCGGTAATGCCGGTCTGTCGGCGGCCCTTCAGTCTCAGCTCGCGGGCAAGAAGACCTTGCTCATCGAGCAGCACAACCTTCCCGGCGGCGCGGCCACCAGCTTCCGCAGAGGTCGTTTCGAGATCGAACCCTCTCTCCATGAGCTGTGTGACTTCGGTCCCGCGGATAACCCCGGCGACGTCCGCAACATACTTGATGGCTATGGCGTAAAGATCGACTGGTGCGAGTGCCCCGACTGCTTCCGCATTATCACCAAGGGCAGTGACGGCAAAACTCTCGACGCTACCATGCCCTCCGGCGTGCAGCACTTCATCGACGCGATGGAAAAGGAAGTCCCCGGCTCCCGCGAGTCCATGACCAAGCTTTTCGACCTGTTCCAGGAAGTGCTTGACGGTATCGCCTACATCACCGCCTCCAAGGGCAATGCCGACACCGCGGTGCTCCAGAGCGAGTATCCCGATATGCTCCGCACCGGCGCATACAGCACCCAGAAGGTGTTTGACGCGCTCAAGCTCCCCAAGAAGGCACAGGATATTCTCCAGACCTACTGGTCCTACCTCGGCGTCGACATGGAGCATCTTGCGTTCATCCACTACGCCGCCATGGTTCACAAGTACGTTTCCCGCAGCGCATACATCCCCGCGCACACCTCTCATCAGCTCTCCACCGCGTGCATCGAGCGCTTCCGCGAGCTGGGCGGAGACGTGTGGTTCAACTGCCGCGCAGAGGAGTTCCTCTTTGACGGCGACCACCTCTGCGGTGTCAAGACCAACATGGGCACCGTCGAGTGCAGATACGTCCTCGCGAACATCAACCCCGACATCATCTACGGCAAGATGATGCCCAAGGAGCTCGTCCCCGAGCGTGAAAAGAAGCTCAGCGCCGCGCGTGACGGCAAGTTCGGCGGCCGCATGATAACCGTCTACTTCTGCTGTGACAAGCCGGCAGAGGAACTGGGCATCACCGACTACAGCTACTTCCTCCAGGGCACTGCCGACTCCGCACAGGAGTACAAGGATATTCTCGGCGGCATAAAGAGCAACGATTACTCCATCTTCCTCTGCTACAATATCGCCAACCCCGACTTCTCTCCCGAGGGAACCTGCGTCTGCTCCTTCACCACCTTCGGCTCTCCCGTTGACTGGAACGACCTGCCCCAGGAAGAGTACTACAAGCTCAAGAATCAGTTCGCCAAGAAGATGCTCAAGTCCCTCAAGGACAAGACCGGCATCGACCTCATCGGCCATATCGAGGAGATCGAGGTCGCCTCTCCGTGGACCTTCGCCCGCTACCTCGGCGTGCCCGAGGGCGCCGTTTACGGCTATGAGACTACCGACTGGGACGGCATGATGGCCCGTATGCAGATGCTCGCCACCGACTATCCCATCAAGGGACTGCGTCCCATCGGCGCGGCAGGCCCGCGCGGCGACGGCTACTCCGCCGCAATGATCTGTGGCCAGATGATGGCTGCGAGCGCACTCAAGGACCTCAAGACCGAAGACGAAGGAGGTAACGCATAATGCCTGATCTTAAAGTAAAAATCGGCCTCATCGGCAAGCTTGATATGCTCAAGTTCAAAAACATGAAGAAAGTCCGTGAGCAGGCTATTCAGGCCGCTCCCGCGAAGGAAGTCAAGGGCGACTTTCCCATAAACAACAATGCCAAGGCTCATCATCCCGATTTTATTCCCCTCGTTATCAGCGAGATCATCGACCGCGGCGCGGCCAACGCAAAGACCTATGTGTTCAGCAGTAAGGACGGAAAGGCCCTGCCCTATTTCCGCGCCGGTATGTACCTCAACCTCAAGCTTGACATGGACGGCAGTCATGTGACCCGTTCCTACTCTCTCTGCTCCTCCCCCAAGAAGGCGCTTGAGGGTAAGTACGCCATCACCGTCCGCTCCAACCCCGGCGGCTTTGTGGCCGATAAGCTCCTTGCCGAGCTCAAGGTCGGCGACGAGGTCATTTCCTCCTGCCCCCAGGGCTTCTTCTACTACGAAGACCTGCGTGACTGCCCCACCGTTATCGGTCTTGCGGGCGGCTCCGGCATTACGCCGTTCCTCTCCATGGCCGAGGCTATCGCCGACGGTACCGAGGACTTCAACCTTGTTCTCCTCTTCGGCTCCAGAGACGTTGACAACATCCTCTTCAAGGATGAGCTGGACGCTCTCGCAAAGAAGACCGACAAGTTCAAGGTTGTCCACGTCCTCTCCGACGCCGAGGTCGAGGGCTACGAGCATGGCTTCATCACCGCCGAGCTTATAAAGAAATATGCTCCCGAGGGCGATTACTCCGTGTTCCTCTGCGGCCCCGAGGGTATGTACAAGTTCCTCAAGCCCGAGATCGCAAAGCTCGGCCTGCCCGAGCGTCTCTTCCGCCGCAAGCTTATCGACGTCACCAAGTCCGTCTGGGAGAGCGAGGGCTACCCCGTCGAGTGCAAGGACAAGGTATTCGAGCTCACCGTCAAGCAGGGCGAGAATGAATACAAGATCCCCTGCAGCGCGAACGAGCCCATTCTGGTCGCCATCGAGCGCGCCGGCATCAAGGCTCCCTCCCGTTGCCGCAGCGGTGAGTGCGGCTGGTGCAGATCCAAGCTTATCTCCGGCTCCTACTTCGTCCCCGCAGAGAACGAAATGCGTCGCTGGGCCGACAAGGAATACGGTTACATCCATCCCTGCTCCACCTTCGCGACCTCCGATGTGGTTCTTGAAGTCCCCGGTGTATTCTATTAATAGTTGAAATTCGGGGTCGTATTGTTAAATACGACCCCATTTTTTATGAGAGGAGGCGGAAAATGAACAAACAGAATCAGATAAAGGCCGAGAGCCTCGCGCAGGATATTCTTATGCTTGCCCGCAGCTCGCTTGTCGTGAACTTCCGCTTTCTTGACCGTGCGATATCATGTCTCGATCTTGTCCCCGACGAGAACGTGAGCCTCGCCACCGACGGGGAGAGCATATATTTTTCCCCGTGGTACATCCTCGGAATATACAAAAACGAGCAGACCGCCGTGACGCGCGATCTTTTCCACGCCATTCTCCACTGCGTTTTCCGCCACAACTTTATAGGCCGGGATATTGACCGCCTGCGTTGGGATCTCGCCTGCGATATCGCCGTTGAAAACTCGCTGACGGAGTTTGATTCTCCGGTTCTGCACGCCATGAGGGAGCGCGAACAGGGCTCCACGATAGCTCTGCTGAAGGAGGAGCTCGGCGCGCTGACGGCGGAGCGCATTTACAAATGGCTGGGCGACAGGGAGCTTTCCGAGGAGGAGCTTCTCAGCGAGCGCGAGAAATTCCGCGGCGACGGGCACGGTATCTGGTACGGCGGGTTCGACCCCGACGCGAAGGTAGACAAAAACATAAACCTCAAGAAGGTCTGGGAGGACGTTTCAAAGCGTATGCAGACCGAGCTTGAGACTATGCTTCGCGACAACGACAGCGCGCTGGTGCAGAACCTGCGCAGTCTGAACCGCGCGAAGCACAGCTACTCCGAGTTCCTGCGGCGATTCATGACCTCAGGAGAGGTCATGCGCCTTTCTGACGAGGAGTTTGACAACAACTACTACACCTACGGCCTTGAGCTGTTCGGCAACATTCCGCTTATCGAGCCGCTTGAATACTCAGAGCAGCGGCGCATACACGACTTTGTCATCGCCATCGACACCTCCGGCAGTGTCCGGGGCGAGGTGGTGCAGTCGTTCATTCAGCACACACACGACATCCTCTCCCGACAGGAAAATCTCTTTGACCGGGTGAACATCCACATTATCCAGTGCGACGACCGCATAAGGGACGACGCGCACATAACCTGCCGCGAGGATATCGACGAATATATAAAGAACCTTGAGATCAAGGGTCTGGGGAGGACGGACTTCCGCCCGGTGTTCCGCTATGTGGATGAGCTTGTGAGAAAGCGCGAGCTCCCGAATTTGCAGGGACTGCTGTACTTTACCGACGGTGACGGGCAGTTCCCGCAGGAAAAGCCGGAGTATGAGACTGCATTCGTGCTCCACACCTCGGGCTATGCGGAGCCTGAGGTGCCCGTATGGGCAATACACATCAGCCTTACGGAGGATGAGATACTTGACAAACGACTATCAGCTCAATGACGGTGTTCTCACCGTAGCTCCCGGCACTGCGTATATCCGCTCACAGCAGTTTGCACAGCGGGATGATATCAGAGAAGTCATTATTCCGCAGGGTGTAGGCTTCATGGAGGATGAGTGCTTTGCGGAGTGCCCGGAGCTGGAGCGGGTGATTCTGCCGGAGGGACTTATAAATATCGGCCCCGCCTCCTTTGCGGACTGCCCGAAGCTCCGGCGCATAAATATCCCCTCAAGCGTCGTGAGCATCGACAGCGGGGCATTTATCTTCTGCGGCGAGCTGAAAAGCATCGTCCTGCCCGTGGGACTTGAGACCGTGTCCGAGTACGCCTTTCAGAATACCGGGCTTGAGACGGTGACCGTCCCCGCAGCGGTGCGCTCGATCGGCGAGTACGGCTTCTTCTCCTGCGAGGAGCTTCGCCATGCGGATATTCTCGGCGAGGATACCGAGATAGGCATGGATGCCTTCGGCTGTGATCCCAGGCTCGTCGAGGGCTATATCGCTCCCGGGTACCCCCGGAACGCAGACAGCGCAGCGGAGCTTTTGTTCACTCTCCTGTGGTGCTCCTGCCCGGAGCGGCACAGCGCGGCGACCTGCGCGCGGGCAGAGCGCTTCATCGGCGCATACCAGGGCGTCATTATGGAGCATATTCTAAAGGAAAATAATCTCCCGGCCATGACTACGCTTTCTCAGCGCTCGCTTCTCTCGGCCGGGACCATCGAGGAAAGTCTTGAAAAAACTCTTATATCCGGACAGACGGAATTAACAGCACTGCTTCTTAAAGCGAAAAACATCGTGGGAGCACAGGAAGGGGAATTTGAGCTATGAACATAGCGGAGGCAAAAAATCAGGTCAAAAACGCCATGCGCGCCTATTTCACAAAGGACGAGTACGGCAACTTCATCATTCCGCCGGAGGCACAGCGCCCCGTATTTCTCATGGGGCCTCCGGGCGTGGGAAAGACCGCGGTGATGAAGCAGATAGCCGACGAGATGGGCGTTGGGCTGGTCAGCTATTCCATGACCCACCACACGCGCCAGAGTGCGCTGGGGCTTCCGGCTATCGTGCATAAATGCTACGACGGCAGGGATTACGCCGTCAGTGAGTACACCATGTCGGAGATCATCGCCGCCGTGTACGACATGATCGAGGAGGGCGGCACAAAGGAGGGCATACTCTTCCTAGACGAGATAAACTGCGTGTCTGAGACACTCACCCCGACCATGCTCCAGTTCCTGCAATACAAGACCTTCGGCCGCCACAAGATACCCGACGGCTGGATTGTGGTGACGGCGGGAAACCCCGTCGGCTACAACCGCTCCGCAAGGGAGTTCGACGTTGTGACATGGGACAGACTCAAGCGCATAGACATTGAGCCGGACTATACCGCGTGGAAGGAATACGCGGTGAAAAACGGTGTTCACGCCTCCGTGCTCACCTATCTCGACGCCAAGAAGGAAAACTTTTACAAGGTGGAGACCACCGTTGACGGTAAGCGTTTTGTCACAGCCCGCGGCTGGACGGATCTGAGCGATATGATCCGTCTCTATGAGCTAAACGGCATCGCCGTGGATAAGCTCCTCATATCGCAGTATATCCAACAGCCCGAGATAGCCGAGGATTTCGCCGTATACTATGATCTCTTTAACAAATACCGCGCCGATTACAAGATAGATCTTATTGTCGGCGGCGAGGCTCCGGACGAGATAGTCGAGCGAGCACAGCAGGCTCCCTTTGATGAGCGGCTGAGTCTCATCGGGCTTCTTCTCGAGCGTGTCTCCTCGGATATCCGCGCCGTTATGCGCACTGAGGACGCGGTGAGTGCGCTTTTGAAGGTGCTCAGAGAGGTAAAGGCCGGAGCGGTACTTGAAGAAAAGCTCACGGAGCAGCAGGAGAAGCTGCGCCGTGAGGAGCGCCGCGGCACGCTTTCCGCCGAGAAGCGCACCGAGTACGAGCGCATGATACGCTTCCTTTCCGAGCATCTGCGGCGCGGTGCCTCCTTCCCCGAGCTTAAGGTCGATTACGACGCCATGGTGACGACTATGCGTGCCGACGCGAAGAGCGCCTCCGAACAGCTTGAGAATATGTTTGCCTTTGCGGAGAAGGTCTGGCCGGAGGGACAGGAGCTCCTCATAATCGTGACCGAGCTGACCGTGAATTACCATACGGCGCGCTTTATCGCCCGCTACGGCAGTGAGGCATATTACCGCCATAACGAACAGCTCATGTTCTATCAGCGCCAGACGGAGCTGATTCGCCGCATCGAAGCACTCGAAACCGAAGTGTGATAAACAGAATGAAGCTGTAAAATAAAGGTAGACACATGGGAAAACACCAGGTTGTCTACCTTTCGATTTTCGCCCGTGCCTCACAGAGAGATAAGCAGCGCGGGCTTGAGCGTCTTGACGGAGGATAGAACGCACTTGAGCAGCTCGGCCTTCGTCTCCCTTCTGCCGCGCGCTATCCAACCGGAGAGGAACCCGGCCATTGCATAGCTGAGCATATATGAAAAATAATGGTAGTCCTCGGAGGACAGTCCGTGCTTTTGCAAAAGGCCGCTCTCGATAAGATGTGAAGCAAAGGTCTGAGCGAAGTAGTCAAGCTGGCCCGCCTCGATTATCAGCTCAAGCACCCTGCTGTTGTCGAACCAGTAGTTGAAGCAGTTCACACTGACGAGCAGGCCGTTTTTCAGTCTGAAAATCTCGTCAAAGCTCCGCGAACACATAAGCCGTATAACGTCCTCCGGGGTGTCGAAGCTCCTGTAAAAGGTGGAGCGGCTCACGCCGGACACACGCCGTATGTCGGAAATGCTTATTTCGGCGACCTTTTTCGTCTCCGTAAGCTCTATAAATGCGTCGCAGATCCTTTTTGCCGATGCTTCCGCGCGCCGGTCGTTTCTGATATGATACATTTTTTGCTCCTTTTGTCTCGCAATTTTACGAAACAATTGTACCGCATTTGCGAATGTGATACAATAAGAAAAAAACAAAAAAAGAAGGAGACGTAAGATGAAAACCGCCATTTATTGCTACTCCGGCTCCGGCAACTGCCTCGACATGTCAAAGAAAATTGCAAAGGAGCTTGGCAACACCGACATCATCATGATGCGCGCCTATCCCGAGATCATCAATGCGACCGTCTATGACAGGGTCGGCTTCATTTTCCCCTGCCACGGCGGCGGTCTGCCCGGTGACGTGGAAAAATTCGTGAGAAATATCAGAGTTTCCCCGGACGTGTACAAATTCGGTGTAGTGCAGTATGCGGGCTATATGGGCTGTGGCCTGCACAAGCTCGACGAAATCTTTGGCCTGCACTATTGGAATGGCATATCGAACCACTGCTCATGCATATGGCTCATGCCGCACGCGCTCACCATTCCGCCCACGACGCTCAAGGGTGCGCAGAAGCGTAGCGACAAGGCCGCGAAGAATATCGCCGCCGACATAAGGGCCGGCGTCAGGAGTGGAAAAAAGCCGCCGAAAAACACCATCAACGCCATTGAAAGCCACGGCATGGTCAAGATAAACAAGCTGATAAACGGAAAGATGTCCGTCGGGGATAGCTGCATTTCCTGCGGCCAGTGCGTGAAGCTCTGTCCGAGGGAGAATATAAGTATCGTCAACGGCAGGGCGAGCATAGGCACGAATTGCAGCGGCTGTATGTCCTGCGTCGAGTATTGCCCGACAAACGCGATAAATATCGGCAGCATCACGCTCAAGCGCGAGCGCTTCCATAACGCGAATATCAAAGCCACAGACCTCATGCAGGGAGTTATTCACATAGATTAACGGAATGTGGTAAAAGCAAAGTGCCGCGAAAAAATGCGGTCAGTCAAAGAACCCCGTTTTTGCTTATGAACAAAATCATTAAAAACAGACAACAAGCAAAATCCCCCTGACGTAGGATAGCAACTGCACCGCTCCAGTAAAAACGGGCATTGGGCGAAGACCCCTTAATGTAGGATAATGGAAGCCCTACATTAAGGGGTCTTGATTTTTCCATATATGATTTGCCTCCTGTACTTTGGCGCAAATACTATATGATACTTGCATCTCCATTTGCTGTGTGATAAATTTTGTATGTCATCTTTCATGACAAAACCTCCTGTGTTCTCTTTTGCGGTTGCCGGACCTTTCTTAGTTTAACTCAGGAGGTTTTATCTTCCATATACTAAAGTTTTTTGCCTACCCCCAGTTGAACTGGGGGTTTATTATCGCCTTTTCGGCTACAAAAAGGCCCCCTGCGGTGGAATAAAACTAACCACCACAGGGGGCTTTTGTATGGCAGCGTCACAGCCGCCGACGGTATCGACCTTTACTCGCTTTCCTCCTCCGTGTCGAACAGATCCTCCGGCAGGACGGACATAAGGTCGTCCTTTGTGGGGGCTTCCATGGCGGCGACACGGTTCGACTGGCGCACGACCATACTTTCAAAGCAGTTTCTCACGTCGCGGCCGTTTCCGAAGTTCTCTCCCCGCTCCTCGTACAGCTCGGTGAACATATCGACGGCGTACTTCTCGGCCTCCGCGGTTAGCGTATAGCCGTTTTTCCCGCACTGCCCGCGGAAAATCTCCATAAGCTGTTCGCCGGTATAGTCAAGAAAATAGAAATACTTGTTGAAGCGGGACTGGAGCCCGGGATTTGAATTGATGAAGTCGGTCATGGGGCCGGTATAGCCGGCGACTATCACGATGAGGTCGTCGCGATTATCCTCCATGGCCTTGAGGATGGTTTCGATAGCCTCGCGGCCAAAGTCGTTCTCACCGCCGGAGGAGAGGGAATACGCCTCGTCGATGAAGAGCACTCCGCCGATGGCGGACTTTATGACCTCCTGAGTCTTGAGCGCTGTCTGCCCGACATAGCCTGCGACCAGACCCGAGCGATCGACCTCGACGAGCTGACCCTTGCTCAGCACGCCGATGGCGGCGTAGATCCCGCTGACAAGGCGCGCAACGGTGGTCTTGCCGGTGCCGGGATTGCCCAGAAACACCATATGCAGAGAGAGCGGCGGCACGGGAAGGTCGTTCTCCTGGCGGAGCTTGCGCACCTTTACAAGATTTATGAGGTTCTTTATATCGCGCTTTACGTCATCAAGGCCGACGAGCGCGTCAAGCTGTGCCATCAGCTCGTCAAGGTCAGGCTTCTCGACCTCCTCCGTCTGGGCGGGCGCGGCGCTGTTTCCTCCGGAGGTCTGCGTCTGCGGAGGATGCTTTTCGATAAAGCTCGGCTCGCCGGAGGTGACGAACTCCAGCGGATCAAGTCCCGGCTTGCCCTTCTTGACGCCGGTGGTATCGCAGATGGCGGTAAGCTTGTCCGTACATTCGGTGATATACTCGGCCTCGGCATAGGTCACGTCGTCGTCCACCGCGGCGAGGTAGAGGAGAATGTTGGTGAGCATACGGATAAAGGTGCGCGAGGCGTCCTTGCCGTGCTTCACGTCGCTCTCGGCAAGATTCCAGTAGAACACCGGCGGGAGAAACACATCGCTCTCGCACACGGTGCTGGTAAGGCTCCAGAGCATCCACGTGGGCTGGGGGCGGTTGCGGGAGTATATCTGGTTTGCCATGTCAACATGACGCTGGGTAACTCCGCCGGCCCTGCTCCACAGCGCCGCCGCACAGCCGGTCATGAACTCGTCCAGCTCCTTTGCAAGCCCGTAGCCGCCTATGCGGTAAAAGGCCTCGGTGTTGGCGATATATATCTTGTGAAACTCCTCCGGGGAGCGGCTCCAGGTGGTAGGCATGGCTATATCCCTCCAATTATAACTCTCTCACTATTATATAACTTTTTGCGGCGCGGTCAAGATTTTTTGCCGCGCCGCTCGATTATTTCGGCGGTATGAAGCGTGTGCCGCCACTTCTTTTGTCCCTGCGGGGCATAAGCTTCACGCTCCGGGGCTCGGCGTCCGAGGTCGGCGTACTCTCTCTGACGCGCTTCCATACTTCCTCAAAGCCGCGAAGCCCCTCCAGAATTTCCTTATCCACGTCCAGTCGCTCCTTACAAAGTTTTTTCTCCGTTCCATTATATGCGACCTATTGCAAACCGGGCAAAGATGTGAGATAATAACAATAACTAATCGCGGAGCGGAGGAACGATCATGCCGAGATTTTTTATGGCGGGAACCAATGTCCTCGGTGGAATGGCCATCATGAAGGGACGCGATGCGGAGCACGTCCATGTGTTGCGTATGCGTCCGGGTGAGGATATGATAATATGCGACGGAGAGGGCACGGACTACAAGTGCCGTCTCGTCAGAGCCGACAAGGAGCAGGTAGAGGCCGAGGTGATTGAGATAGTAAAATGCCCGGCCGAGCCGAGCGTAAAGGTCACGGTGCTGTGCGGTCTGCCCAAGGGGGATAAGACCGACTACATCATTCAAAAGTGCGTCGAGGCCGGTGCGTATGAGATAAAATTCTTCAACTCCGACAGATGTGTGGCCAAGCCCGACAAGCCGGAAAAAAAGCTTGAGCGCTGGCAACGCATCGCCGAGGAGGCCGCCAAGCAGTCCGGGCGCGGAATAATCCCGCAGGTCGGCTGGGTCGAGGACTTCGCGGGGGCACTGGACGCGGCGATAAAGACCGATATGCCCCTCTTCATGTACGAGACCGGGGAGCGCGAGACGCTCAACGACGTGCTGGGTACTGGTGCGGATATCTCCACCGCCGCCATTGTCACCGGGCCGGAGGGCGGATTTGCGGAGTTTGAAGCGAAGCTTGCGAAAATAGCCGGGCTTCACATCTGCTCCATGGGTGAGCGCATACTCAGATGCGAGACCGCGCCGGTCGTTGCCCTCACCGCCGTCATGTACGCAACAGGAAACCTGAACTGATAAACTCATAAAACCGAAAAGGCACAATGCCCGCACACCTGTTCGGTGTGCGGGCTCTTGTTGTAGCCGAAAAGGCGATAATAAACCCCCAGTTCAACTGGGGGTAGGCAAA
>CAZPLL010000004.1:0-48828 GCA_964587485.1 uncultured Oscillospiraceae bacterium
TGCCACCAAACTGCATATTGCAGCCGTAGTTTTTGTACAGGTAGTAGAAGTCGTAGCTCTGCATGGGCATATAATTGAATTCAAGAAAGCTCAGTCCCTTTTCCATGCGCTGCTTGAAGCACTCCGCGCGAAGCATATTGTTAACGGAAAAGCAGGCGCCTATATCGCGGATAAATTCAACATAGTTCAAATTGAGAAGCCAGTCGGCATTGTTGACCATCTGCGCCTTGCCCTCGCCAAACTCAATGAAGCGAGACATCTGCTTTTTGAAGCACTCGCAGTTGTGATCAATGGTTTCCTTGGTCATCATGGAACGCATATCGGTACGGCCTGAGGGGTCGCCTATCATGGCAGTGCCGCCGCCGATGAGTGCGATAGGCTTATTCCCTGCCATTTGGAGGCGCTTCATAAGGCAAAGTGCCATGAAGTGCCCTACATGAAGCGAATCCGCCGTGGGGTCAAAGCCAATATAAAAGGTGGCCCTGCCGTTGTTGACCATTTCTCTTATCTCGTTTTCGTCAGTAACCTGAGCGATAAGTCCTCTGGCTACAAGCTCGTCATAAATCTGCATTTTTGTTTCCCCTTATTTGTTATTTATAATTTTCTCGGCTGTTTCTGCACCAAACTCAATAAGCTCAGCACAATTGATTTTCTTTTCTTTAAGCTCGACACAGCGAACGCAACCAAATTTCTCTCGGAAAGCATTTGTTGTTTCGGCTGTTTTTTTGGCAATGAGCGCACGGTCATTCTTATTGGAGCCATCGGTAAATTGATAAGACATACCGACGGCCATCACCGCACCGGTTATTGCACCACATATCTCGCCGCAACGGACTCCACCGCCAAAGCTGCCCGATACCGCAAGCGCTGTAGTATCGTCAAGCCCTGTATACTCACCGCAGGCACACAGAACACTCTGCGCACAGTTAAAGCCGCTCTCATGAAGCGTTGTCGCCTTTTCCTTTACTCCCACTTTATCATCTCCTTAACGAAAAAATCCCCCTGTCCTTTCGGACAGAGGGCATAATAATGCGGTACCACCTCTGCACGCCCGTACCTCGCGATACGAACCTCGTTGAGTGCGAACACTCATGCGCTGTATCGGGCGTACCCGTCACAGCCTACTTGCAGTCGCTTTCGGTGTGCCGCTCCGGATAGTATTCGCAACTTGTCCCCTCTCCCTCTTTCAGCAGACGAGGTCTCTCTGTGCAGGAAAACAGGCGCTACTTGCATCCTTCATCGCGTTATGCGTGGATTATACAGTATGATTACAAATGTGTCAAGTCCTGTGCTTGTAGTTCTCGGCCGCCTGAAGCTGTTCCTCGGCACTGGCAAGGGTCGTTGAAGTGACGACATCTCCGCCGTGCAGTCTTGCAAGCTCACGCCTGCGCCCTTCTCGATCAAGCAGGGTAACCTCCGTATACGTTCTCCCGGCACGTTCCTGCTTGGATATAACATAGTGGCTGTCCGCCATTGCGGCGATCTGCGGCAGGTGCGTAACGCACATGACCTGCTTACCTCCGGAAACGGAAAAAAGCTTCTCCCCTACCCTTTGCGCGGCTATTCCCGATACGCCGGTATCGATCTCGTCAAAAATCATTGTGGCAACCGGGTCGTTCTCGGCAAAGACGTTTTTCATAGCAAGCATAATACGGCTGAGCTCACCGCCGGAGGCGATGCGGCTTATACGCCCGAGCTCCTCGCCGGCATTTGCAGACATGATAAAGCGGATAATATCTGCTCCGTTGGAGTCAAAGCCCTGTTCGGATTCAAGCGGGAGAAACTCCACAGCGAAGCGAACAGACGGCATATTAAGCTCCCGAAGCTCGGATACTATGCGTTTTTCAAGCTCCTCCGCAGCAGACCTACGACGGCTGCTGAGCTTTTCGGCAGACGCACGGCAGACTGCAGACTGCTTTTCGAGCTCACGCCACAGCTTTGCAAGTCTGTCATCCGCATATTGAATATCATCAAGCTTTTTACGGCACTCATCAAGATATTCAATCAGTCCGTCGATATCCCGCGCGTACTTCCGCTGAAGCTTATTAAGCTTTGCGATCCGGCTCTCAAGACTATCGTACTCGTCCGGAGAGAAATCCAAATCGTCGCGAAAATCTCTCAATGTTTCAGCGGCATCCGAAAGAGTGAACGCAGCATCATTTATATTTGCAGCGACCGATTCAAGCTCCGGAGTCAAAGTGGCGGCTCTCCCTGCGTAAAAAGCGGCGTTCTGGGCAAGCGAGACGGCATTGTCGTCCCCGCCATACAGAGCCGAGATTGCCTCATCAATTGCCTCGGTGAGCTTCTCGGAGTTTCTCAACAGGTCGCGCCGGGAAACAAGTGCATCGTACTCGCCTTCTTTAAGCTCAGTTCTCTCAAGCTCGTTTATCTGATAGCTGAGAGTATCGCTTAAGCGTTCCTTTTCTATCTCGTCCATGCTGAGCTGATCGATCTCTTTTTTTATGGCGGTATATTTTTTGTATTCAGTCTTATATGTTTCAATGGCCGGATCAAGACCGCCGAAGCGGTCAAGGTATTCCATATGGCGTCGCTCATCCATAAGCTGACGACCGTCGTTCTGCCCGTGAATATCAACAAGAAACGCCGCAAGCTCCTTCATCTGTGCGACGGTCACCGGTGTTCCGCAGACGCGGCAACTGCTTTTCCCGTCAGCTGTGATACGCCGCTGAAGAATAATCTCATCGTCTGCGTCGATCTCATTCTCTTTAAGCCATTGCTCCGCATACGGAGAGATATCGAAGGATGCGCTGACAACGCCCTTTTCCGCGCCCCGACGAACCAGTTCCCGGCTCACTCTCTCGCCCAGAACTGCCCCTATCGAGTCGATAACAATGGACTTACCTGCGCCGGTCTCACCCGTGAGCACATTGAGTCCCCCGGAAAAGCTGATGTCCGCACGCTCGATTACCGCTATATTTTCAATGTGAAGTTCATTAAGCATAATGGCTCTCCACTTCCGATATCAGTCAAATCAGTTCCGCTATCTGATGGTAAAAATTCATGGCCGAGTTATTATCGCGCATGGCAAGAAAGGCCGTATTGTCTCCGGCAAGAGTACCGACCATATCCTCAAGCTTCATCATGTCAAGCGCCGAGCACGCGGCGGGAGCGAGTCCCGGCAGTGTCTTTATTACTATAAGATTCTGCGCGACATCATAAGAGGTGACGCACTCCTTGAGAATCTTTTTAAGCTTTATCGCCTCGCTGTCCGCGGCTAATTTTGCGGAGGGCGAATACTTATAGGTACCGGCTGCAGTCTGTTCCTTTACAAGATGCATATCCTTTATATCGCGGGAGAGCGTAGCCTGAGTGCTTTTGATTCCGCGTTCGGCAAGAGCCTCAAGAAGCTGGCTCTGCGTCTCTATATCCCGATTTGAGATGATTTCCATTATTATGCTCTGTCTTGCGGATTTCATATATTCCTCCAGCTTTTCAAGTCAATTTATCGTATGCGATGTCGTAGAAGCTCCTGAGGCCGAGATTTGCCATAAGAGTATAGTGTGAGGAGCGGCGGACGACCATAACGTCACCATTTTCAAGGTCGACAGCCCAGTTCCCGTCCACGGAAAGATATGCTTTTCTGACATGAAGCTTTTCCGTCATAACGGTTATTTCACGTCCTGGGTCAAGTACGAAGGAGCGGGACGCCATAGCATGAGCGCAAATGGGGCTGAGTATTATTGCCTCCGCGTCCGGTTCGACTATCGGCCCACCTGCGGACATGGAATAGCCAGTCGAGCCGGTGGGAGTTGATAGAATAATACCGTCTCCCGAAAAATCTGTTATCTTGTCACCCTCACACCACGCCGTCAACTTAACGCAGTCACCGTAGCCGTGAATTACAGCATCGTTCAAAACGCTGTCGGTGTATATGACCTCACCGCCGCGGACAAGCTCAACGTCCAGCATCATCCGACGACTGACATTAAAACTGCCATTCGCGGCTTTGCGGATTAGCGGCAGCTCATCCGGCTCAAGCGCGGTCATAAAGCCCTTTGTTCCGAGGTTAACGCCGAGAAGAGGAATGTTGAAGCCGTGGCTTTCCCGCGCAACGGCCAGAAGTGTCCCGTCTCCGCCGATAACAATCGCGAGCTCACACCTCGGGAGCGTCGATTTAAGCTCTTTCGTTTTGATATTTGCGGGTACAGCCCCGGGTGCGTCATCCGCAAATACGGGGCAGATAACTGTTTCAAAGCCCTCCGAGCTGAGAATTTTCTGTGCCTCTAAAGTGTATTTCAAATCCGCATCTCTAAACGGATTGGGACAAATTGCAATCATTCTTTCACCTTTACAATATAGAATGAGATGCACTCACAACAGCATCTACGTCAGGCACCGGGGCGGTGTGCTCTCCGTTTCTCATGTGACAGATGTATTCAATGTTTCCCTCCGGCCCTTTGATCGGGGAGAAGTCGAGCCCCATTACCGTTAGCCCGATAGTCGGCGCGAATTGCAGTATACTGTTTACGACTTCCTTATGAACGCGCTCGTCGCGAACCACACCTTTTTTTCCGACCTCTTCTCTGCCCGCTTCAAACTGAGGCTTAATGAGGCATATGAGATTCGCATCCTGCTTAAGGAGGCGTTTTATGGCCGGGAGAACGAGCTTGATTGATATAAAAGAGACATCCATCACCGCAAGGTCTACCATTTCGGGTATCTGTTCCTCGGTAACATATCTCAGATTGGTACGTTCAAGGTTTATGACCCGCTCATCGTTGCGGAGCTTCCACGCAAGCTGGCCATACCCTACGTCCACAGCGTAAATGCGTGCCGCGCCATGCTGAAGAAGGACATCCGTAAAGCCGCCGGTAGACGCACCGCAGTCGATGCAGACCTTCCCGAACGGATCGACCGGAAAAACCTTGAGTGCTTTGTCGAGTTTAAAGCCGCCGCGGCTCACAAAGGGCAGCGCGTCACCGCGCACCTCAACACTTGCGTCCGGCGCAACCGGCATTCCCGGCTTGTCCGCGCGCTGACCGTTAACGAACACAAGCCCGCTCATAATAGTTGTTTTAGCCCGCTCGCGGCTATCGGTATAGCCTAAGTCGAATACGAGCTGATCAAGTCTGACTTTTTTCATTCATTCTCCGTAAAGATGTTTTTTGCTGTCCTCGCTATCCCCAATGCGTCAAGACCACGGTCGTGCAAAAGCTCATCAACCTTGCCATGGGAAACTATGCCGTCGCCGAGATTCAAAAGCGTTACCCGTCCGAGCTCAATGCCCTTCTCTGCCGCCGTAGCAACAATGCGCTCTCCCGCGCAACCGGCCGCGCAGACATCCTCAACTACTATAAGTCTGCCCGTTTTCCCGACAGAACAAAGTACCTCCGCGAAATTGTTTGGCTTAACAATACCAATCTTTATTATTTCGGCAGAAATACCATCCTGCTCCAGAAGTCTCGCGGCGGCAAGCACCTGATTTATCATTGTGCCATAGCAGACAACGGTTACGTCACTGCCCTCTCTAATAAGCTTCTCCGCCTGAGTATATGACGCTGTATACTCCCCCTGTCCGCCGCGCGGATAGCGCAGAGCTACCGGGCCGTCGACCGCATAAACTGCAAGAGAAAGCATATCACGAAGCTCAAAAAAGCTCGCCGGACATAAAACCGTCATATTCGGCACAGAACAGAGGTAGCTGATGTCAAAGACGCCGTGGTGAGTCTCTCCGTCATTGCCGACAAGTCCGGCTCTGTCAACTGCAAAAATCACATGGAGATCCTGCAATGCCGCATCCTCGATCATCATATCATAGCCACGCTGCAAAAAGCTTGAGTAAACGGCAAACACGGGAGTTATTCCCTGCTTTGCCATACCGGAGGCCATAGAGACAGCGTGACCCTCCGCAATTCCGACATCAAAAAATCGCTCGGGAAATCTTTCGGCAAAGGGCGTCATTCCCGTCCCGTCACACATTGCGGCTGTAATGGCAGCTATACTGCTGTCCGTCTCCGCAAGCTCGCACAAATACTGCCCGAGCATATCAGAAAAGCCAACCTTGCGGTCAAACATATCGCCGGTCAGCGGATCAAAGCACCCTACGCCGTGATACTTCTCCGGCTGCTTTTCGGCGTACCGGCACCCCCGCCCCTTCTGAGTGACAACATGAAGAAGAACGGGAATACGCATATCCCGCGCCCAACGAATGACTGTCTCAAGCGCGTGAACATCATGCCCGTCTACCGGTCCGAGATAGTAAAGCCCGAATTCACTGAACATATTGGACGGTATCAGTCTGGATTTAAGCTTTTCCTTGATGCGATGGTTAAAGCGATAAAGAGTCGGGAGCTTGCCGAAGGTCGCCCTGTACCAGCGCTTGAAGCCGAGATAGGCCGGGCGGGTACGCAGATTCTGAAGCGTTTTGGCCGTCCCGCCGACATTCTCGCTTATGGACATCTTATTGTCATTAAGTATGATGAGGAGCGGTTCACCGCTGGATGCCGCGTCGGAAAGCCCCTCCGAGGCGAGACCGCCGGTCAAGGCACCGTCGCCGATGATCGCCGCAACGTCATACTTTCCGCCGGTGAGCGTTCTTGCGCGAGCCATGCCGAGCGCGATAGAAACAGAGTTTGAGGCATGACCCATACAAAACGCGTCATCGTCGCTCTCATACGGCTTTGGGAAACCCGAAAGCCCTCCGTGCTGTCTAAGCGTGGAAAAGCTGTCTCTCCGACCGGTAATTATTTTATGCGTATAGCTCTGGTGTCCAACATCAAAAACGAGCCTGTCCACTGAGCTGTCATAGACGCGGTGAAGCGCCACGGTCAGCTCAACCGTGCCGAGATTCGATGCAAGGTGCCCGCCCGTCTTTGCAATATTTTCAACAAGGAAGCTGCGTATCTCCGCACAAAGCGGCTCAAGCTCGTCGCGGCTCAGCTTCTTAATATCGTTGGAACAGTTTATCTTCTCTAATATACTCAAAATATCCCTCACAAGCAACGCGGAGTACCGCGCTGACCGGTCAATTATTTCTCTCTGCCAGGGAATCCGCAAGAGCAAAAAGGAAATCTGTATCGTCAAATTCCTCGCTCAGGATGGTTTTTGCGCACTGCGTCAGAGTGCGAACTGCTTCCGCGCATTTTTCGGCGCCGTAGAGCGCCATGTAAGTGTTCTTATTTTCCTGCACATCCGAGCCGACGGGCTTGCCGAGCTCCTCGTCGGAGCTTAATACATCAAGCATATCGTCTCTTATCTGGAAAGCCATACCCAGGGCCGCGCCGAAATGTGACGCGGCGGCAAGTCTGGTCTCCCCGGCATCCGCCGCGGCGGCCCCCATACGGCACGCGGCGGCAAGAAGCGCACCGGTTTTTCTTGTGTTTATTTCACTGAGCTCCTCGGCAGTAAGGGTTTTTCCTTCGCCGATCATGTCCAGATACTGTCCGCCGCACATCCCGTCAAGCCCAACCGCGTCAGCAAGTATCTCCGCACAGGTGGCCTTGCGCTCAGCCGGGAGCGAGCATCTCAGAATTGTGCCAAAGGCCTCGGCCTGAAGCGCGTCGCCTGCAAGGATCGCAGTACATTCACCGTAAACCTTGTGATTTGTAGGTTTGCCCCGGCGCAGGTCGTCGTTGTCCATGGCGGGAAGATCATCGTGGATAAGGCTGTAGGTGTGGAGCATTTCGACCGCGCACGCAACAGGGAGCGCCTGCTCGATGTCACCGCCCGAGATCCTGCAAAACTCAAGCGTCAGGAGCGGACGTATACGCTTGCCACCCGCGAGCAGACTGTATCTCATTGCCTCCGCAAGCCCCGCCTGCGGTAATTTTTCAAATGTTGTAAAACACTTTTCAAGGGCATTTTCGATAATTGCCCGGTATTCTTTTTCAGTCATTTCGATTTTCGGCTTCAAAGGGCTGTTCGACGACCCTGCCGCTTTCCGTGATTTTAAGAATGTTGACTTTCTGTTCTGCTTCATCGAGCATCCTGGTGCAGGCGGTAACAAGCCCTGCACCTTCTTCAAACAGCTTCATCGAATCACTTAACGCGAGTTCTCCGCTCTCAAGCTTATCGACTATTTCTTCAAGGCGTGAGAGCGACTGTTCAAAGTTCAACTTTTTTGTTGCCATTATAACTCCTTATTTGTCGTGAAAAACGCGCTCAACGGTACAATCGGCATGACCGTCCCGGAGTGTGAGTCTGACCAAACTTCCCCGGCTCAGCTCGTCGATGCTTTTTACCGGGGCTCCGTTTGCATCCGTAATATAAGAATAGCCGCGGACGAGAACGCGCAGAGGACTGAGCGCCTCAACAGCCGAGGCAAGCTGTATCAGGTTGCGTTTTTCAGCATCCGTCTTATGCTTCATCACCATAACGAGTCTTTCGCGCAGTCTGTCAAGCGCCATGCGCCTGATATCTACCTGCGCTATCGGGTCGTGAAGTATTCTTTTTTCGGCAATTGCATTTACCCGTCCGCGCAAATGCATAAGCTCATTGGAGTAAGCTCGTGTAAGACGGTGCTTCAAATCCGCAAGCTCAGCCGTGATCTCTTCAACGTCAGGCACGGATATCTCCGCCGCATTTGACGGCGTGGAAGCTCTCGCGTCGGCAACATAGTCGGAGATGGTAACATCCGGCTCATGTCCGACGGCGGATATAACGGGAATACTTGAGGCATAAACAGCCCGTGCCACCCGTTCGTCGTTAAATGCCCAGAGATCCTCTATCGAACCTCCGCCGCGTCCGGTAATTATGAGGTCGGCAAGCTCATATTCATTCGCGATTTTGATCGCATTTGCTATTTCTCCGGGGGCTTCCTCCCCCTGCACCCGCACGGGCAGAATCAAAACCTTTGTCATCGGCCAGCGACAACCGAGGATGCGGATGATATCGTGGACCGCCGCACCTGCCGGTGAGGTTATTACCGCGATAGTCTCGGGAAACTCGGGCAGAGTTTTTTTATGTGTTGAGTCAAAAAGTCCCTCGGACGAGAGCTTTTCCTTTAATTGCTCAAACGCCGCCTGAAGGTCCCCCGCACCCACCGGAAGTATTGCGGATGCGTAGAGCTGGTACGCGCCGTCGCGCGGGAAAACGGACACATGGCCGAAAACGATCACATTCATCCCGTTCTCGGGTCTGAAGCGTAGTCTTGCCGCACTGCTTCTGAACATGACACAGCGCAAACTGCTCTCGCTGTCCTTAAGTGCAAAATAATGATGACCCGAGGGATAAATCTTATAATTGGATAATTCACCGCGGACGCAGACCTCACTGAGAACCGGGTCGGAATCCATGAGCAATTTCACCCTGTTATTAAGCTCTGTAACGGTAAGAGCGAGCTTCTCCATCAGTTATTCCGGTACCGCTTCGCTCTCGCCGAACTCGCCACGCATGAAGCCGCCGAGCACGCCATTGACAAATGCCACTGTATCGGGCCCATCATAACCCTTATCAAGCTCCACCGCTTCGTTTATAGCGGCCGAGTTGGGGATATCGTCCATATAGAGTATCTCGCACACGGCGCAACGCATGACGGCAAGAGCCGTGCGCGATATGCGCTCAAGCTTCCAGCCTCTTGCATAGCGCTCGATAAAGCCGTCTATCTCACTGCGATTCTCCGCCACGAGTGACGTGAGGCGACGAATGTATTCCATCTGCTTTTCATCAGGAAACTCGGAATAAAGCTCCGACTCCTCCGCCAGGGAGCTGTAATGAGCCTCCTCGAAAAAGCGCTCAATGAGCTCCTGCGGCTCACAGCCGTTTGCAGCGGTAGCAAAGTCGAGCTGTATGGCTATTTCGCGGGCCGTTGTTCTTGTCATCGTGTTTTCCTCCGTCGATCACTTCTCAAAGGATATACCGGAAACGTGAACATTGACCTGAACATCCGCAATACCTGTGGTGGAGAGGAGAGAATTCATCGCGGCCTCCTGCACCTTCTGCGCAACACTGACGATATTGCATCCAAAGGCAACGGTGATGATAGCGTCCACAATTATTTTCCCATCGCTGAACTGTATCTTGACACCCTTGGAGATAGTCTTGATACCGATAAGCTCGGCAAGCTCGGCACCGGCGGTATTGGAAAGGCCGGCAACGCCCTCGACCTCGGTTATTGCACTGCGGACGATCTCCGCAACGACTTCCTCGGAAATATTGATGCTGCCGCTTTCTTCACGGCAGGTTATATAGTTCTCGCCCATAGTATTTATCCTCCTAAAGATTTTCGTTATATTCTACCACACCCCTTTCTAAAAATAAAGTCATTTATGCAAAAACTTTACAGCAAATGTGAATATTGAGTTTTTTATGCAACAATCCGGAGCGGCGTACAGTTGCCGTTCCGGATCTAAGATCAGGCTTTTACCTCAATAATGTTAAGTTGAGCCGCGCTGTATTCGGTCTCATTACATATGGTGTCGGTTATCCGTGCTACAGCCTCCTCGCTCAGCCCTTCGGCAGGGGCGGGTACGGCTACTGTCACGGTATCGTTGCCTATATACACCACACAATCCGTGAAATCCTTTGCAAGAAGCAGATTCTCTATCTGAGTTTCCTGCATGGAGCAGGCTGCCATTTCCGCAATGGCGTTCATGGCGCTGTCTATCGTCTCCTGAGACGCAGTCTCTGCCGTTGCCGCGGTCTGAAGTAGCTCAAGCGCTTCATCTCGTGAAACCTGCCGCGTGAGGCGCGCCTCGGAAAAATACCCGGAGACTACGGTCCCGCTCACGGCCTCATATCCGCTGTTTGCGAGCATCATAGCGTTATCCTCGGCTGAAACCATCTCCGCGTCTGCACTGCCCCAGCGGTTATTATACGACCAGTTGAGCGCCACCGCGGCACACACAAACATAAGGACTGCGACCATTGTGATGTTGCGTTTCCTGTTTTTCATTGTTTTCTTACCCTCCCATAAATTGCTTAGACATTTTAAGTACCGTGACCTTATCCGAGCCAAAACCAGTATATGTACATACCGCCTTGATAATATCAAGCCGTGTCTCAGCATTTGCCGCGCCGGCGCACACCACTACAGCGCCCTTATCCGATATGATGACCTGCACCTCACCCACACCTTCAATATGCTCAAGTGCGCTTTGCAGGACTTCTACCGTCTGTACCTCCACGTTCTCCCCTTCCTTTGCTCCTGTGGGCAGGAGCAGTATCGTTACCCCGATCAGTGCGACTAACAGCGGATATTTGAACTTATCAAGCTTTTGCAGCTTCTCTTTCAGTTGCTCCAAATTTGATTTCCTTTCCCGATCCCCATCTCAGCTTCAATAATATCGCTCAGTCGTTCCTTTGCCTCGTCACTGCACTGCGCCGCGAGAATTACCACACCGGGTAACCACTCGCCACTATCATTGCGATGTGCCGTGACCTCCACGCGGATATCGACTATCCCAAGAACCGTCGCTTTGTCCATAATATATTCCTCACATTCACTCTCTATGACAAGTCTGCTGATGCGGTCGGCACTTTTCTCCGCACTTGCGGAGAGCTCATCTCCAAGCTGTCTGTAACGCTCCGCTTCCACGGCATATTGCGGCAAGTCAAGATCTCTCACCCCACTGAGGAGCGTCATTATCAGTGCCGCGGAACAGACTATACCACTCACTCTTTTCACGTTTCCGTCCGGAGTAATATTGAGTATCACCCCAAACAAAACCGCAAGCAGGCACATCTGCCTGACACATTCACCCATCAGCCCGTCACCGCCTTAATGCCGGAGACAATTGAAATAAAAAGCATTATCGCACAGCACCCGACAAGCCCGGTGAGCATACCCATTGCATCACCGATGTCGCTGAGGAGCTGTGAGAGGTTCCCGTTCGGCACCGTCCCCGCGATGGCAGAGCTGAGCTTAAAAAGTATCATCTTCACCCCGAGCATTGCAAACGGGCCCACGCACATCGCACACACGACAACCAGACTGAATACACCCGACGAGTTTTTTACCACGGAGGCCGCTGACAACACGGTAGATGCCGCATCGGATATAATTCCTCCAACGACCGGGAGAGATGTGGAGATCACTGTTTTCGCGGTTTTGACGGCTACGACATCCATGCTTCCGCTGACAAGGCCGGTCACGCCTATGTAAGCGCTGAATACGATAGTCATAACGGTCATGATGGTAACTCCCGCTTTCTTTGTGAACTGTGCCGCCGTCCGGACAAAGGGCTCGGGGAAAACTCCGGCGCTTATAGACAGCGCAAGATATGTACATATGATGGGGATTATCACTCCCCGGGCCGCGCTCATCATTACATCAAGCGCAAGGCATACGGCCGCGTAACGGCTCGGTGCGGAAAGTGCCGCCCCGCTTGCCGCTGAAGCGGTGAATATCACAGGAAGCGCGGCACGCGAATAATCCGAAAGCTCTACAAGTGCATTCTCCGCCGTTTTAAGAACGCTTTCGGTCCCATTCACCGTAAGATAGACTACCGCGGCGCAGGCGGCTGTTCCTATCATTTTTTCGGACATCCTGTCAGAACACAGCGCACCGCAGAGCGCACACGCAAAGGATATACCAACGAGAACAAAAACGGTTTTTATTTCTGATTTAACACTGCTCAGAATTTTATCGGCAAAGCTTCTCCACAGCCTTTCAAGCGCACTTTGGGTATCGTAGCTTCCGTCAACGGAGAGGTCTCCGCTTATATCGCGGACGCTTTCGGGAACTGCATCTTCAACGGCCTGCGTCCCGTAACCCTCAGCAGCCTTTGTATATACGTCATCGGCGTGTGCCTGCGCGGTAAGCACAGGCAACAGCAAGAGTAAAAAAATTATTCTTTTCATACAAGGTCACCTATCATTCCAAGGAGACTGATGATGAGCGGCATTGCCGCGCTCAGCGCGCAGACCGCACCTGCAAGCTCGAGCCCGGAGGCCACAGCCGACTGCGAAGCATCGTGGCATATTGATGTGCCGATCCTAGTCGTTATGGATATTACTGTACACTTCAGCACCGGTGTTATATATTCTCCACTCCCGCCGGTCATGACCCGCACCCTCTCTGTCAGTTCAGCAAGCCCGCTAAACGCTCTCAAGCCTGCCGAAAGGATAACCGTGGCGGCACATATGCCTATTAAAAGTGAAAGCTCCGGATTTGAACGCCTAAGCATCAGACATATTGCCGAGGCCGCTAAAGCCGCTGCAGTTGCTCTGACAATTATCTCCATGGTTATAACCCAAAAAGACTTTTTATCATATTGAATAGCTCGCTGATCTTCTGGACAACGACCATCAGCACAACGACCAGCGCGATTATCGTCGTCATAAGTGCCTGTTCTTCGCGTCCCGAGCGCTGGAGGAGGATATTAAGCACGGCAACAAGTATGCCTACCGCGGCAATTTTGAATATAAGATCTACGTCCATCAGCTTTCTCCTAAATGAGTGCCACGGCTGTCAGCACCCCAAGCACAGTGCATATACCTATACTTGTCCTTTCGTTTTCCGCAAGCTCCGACTCCGCGTTTTCCGTCTTATTAGCCAGTGAGACGTGGCACAGTTCCACGGCGCCGAGCTGATCAGACAGCTCATATGTACCAAGCACCGTGGAAAGGGCGCAAAAATCGCTAAGCTCGTCCTTTCTGAGGCAATCAAATGTCTGCCTTGCGGCAGCGTTCCATATTTCGCAGAAGCTGCTGTCTCCTATGTGGGGCATACGTTCATGCACTTTGGCGAAAAAGAGCGGGACATATCGCCCCTCCGACGAGGCAAGGCGCAAGGCTATATCGCCCACAGGGCTAAGCCTTGTTCCAAGCTCGGCATACATGATCCCCAGTGCGTCACTCAGCTCTCGGAGTGCTGTAACGCGCTCCCGTTTCATTTTTGCGATGCGCAGACCCGAATACGCAAAGGCCGATATTATCATCAACGCACCGATCGTTCTCAGATTCAAAGCTTTGTCACCATATACCTTCTGCTACTGCGACTGCGCTCGATCGTGACCGCATACCTGAATATGCCCAGCGAGAGCATTTTAGCGTAAAGGGGCCTCGTTCCGAGCCCGTCCACTCCCGTGGCATGAGCCGTCGCCAGAAGCTTTACCCCACAGCCGCTTATCTGTTCGACGGCCTTTATGTCACTCTCGGAGCTTATCTCGTCCATCGCGATAAATTCCGGGTTCATCGAACGAAGCAGCATCATTGTCCCGCTGTCCTTCGGAACGTTCAAAAGAACGTCGCTATAGCGCCCGAGCTCGAACCCGTCCCCCGAGTCCGACGCACTCAGCTCACAGCGTTCGTCGAGCACCGATATTCTGTGTCCGTCATTTGAGAGGCAGCGAATGAGCTCACGCAGAGCCGTTGTCTTTCCTCCTCCGGGCGGCGATATGATAAGCGTGCTGTCAACGCCATACCCGCGCAAAGTCTCAAGCACTTCGTCGCATACCCCGTGTAACTCGCGCGGAATACGCAGATTGAGCGAGCTTATCGTGCGAAAACCCGTTACCTCGCCGCCTTGAACGACCGCCTCACCGCAGATACCTATTCTGATTCCGCGATAATTTATGTACCCGCGTCTCAGCTCATGTATATGAGCGTGCAGGGAGGCATCGGTCGCGCGCTCGACTGTTTTTCGTATCGTTTCTTCACGGACAGGGACAGAGCCGAGCGTTCTTTCGCTGCCGTTATATAGTGCCGTCGGCTCCCTGCCGAGTCTCAGTCTCACTTCCTCCGGAATATAGCGCGGTACGCCGACGCACAACTCCCGGGGCAGAAGCTCAAGAGCTTGTTCAAACCTGTTCATTAACTCACTTCCCGTAATAATCTATGCCAGGGAGCGTGAATTATTCTTGAAATTTATATGAAATCATGGTACTCTGTAAAGGAAATTTATTATCGGAGGATACCTGAATGGAAATAAAGATAATATACTTTGCGGCTCTGTTCTTCGTGGGCTGGCTGGCGTTCTACCTCTCCGGCAGACAGCTCATCTTTAATTTCACAACTGCCTTTCACATGATACGCAAAATGCAGGCCGCGGACATCAACCTTATTGACAAGAACGCCGTGCGCTACACCGTGATATCTGTCATTGTCGCCACCGGTATCTGCGCGGTCATCACGGGTATAGTTCTGTGGCTTTGCCCGCTCTATCTCAAGATAGGCTACGGTGTCGGCGTGCTCGCCTCATTTATCATGTGTGTGACCAAGCTCTCTCCCGCAACGCGCGCCAACTTTGACGCATTCTGTGGCACTTATTACCGCTTTGTTCCTGACGACGAGCTTCGCACTATCATGTACAACAAGAATCCCCACAAGATGAAAGTACGCCTGCACGCAATGGGTCTCCCGGCGGATATAGTTCCCGAGTTCAAGAATTGATAATAATAAAAACAATAATGGGCTGTCTCCGATGCTACGGGAGACAGCCCATTTAATATTTTATTACCTGTGGATCAGCTTACCCGCAAGAGAGCGGCATTTTCGCATGACCCTGACGACTTCCTCACGCTCAAAGATCGCGTTGAACGCAAGGACGAGCACAAGATCTGCGACCGCAAATATGAATGCGGCCACAAACCATTGAAGCCATGTGTTGATAAACGGCAAAAGAAACCTGATCCCGAACGCCGCCACAGCGCCTGCAAATAGTAGGTTACGCACTATTCGGCGCAGAGTTCTCGGCAGTGTGCCGGGAACGAATGTTCTGCCGCTGTATACAATAAAGTCCGTTGTTCGGTAAAGAAACGCAGCGCATGTACCGATGAGAACTCCTATTATGCCGTATTTTCTCACGAGAGCAAGGGAAATAACAATATTCAAAAAGCCCTCAAAAATTGCTCTGAACTGAGTCTGGCGATAGTGTCCGGCACTGTTCACCATTGTTTGAGCAGGAAGCCTGAGGCAGTGTAACAGGCTGTAAATAGTGAAGAGCCAGACAACAGGCCACCGTGGATATATGGCTGCATCGGCAAGTTCTGCCGTATACAGGGAAATGAACGGATAGTAAAGCACGAGCATACAGGTGTTGGCAACAAACGACAGCATGAAGAATACAAATTCATAGCCGCCGAAGGTTTCTCTCAGCGCTGCTTCTTCATTCCGCGCCAAAATATTGCCGAAGCTCGGTGTAAGCGCGCTGGAAACAGAGTTGAGCAAGCTGATAATACTGTAGGCAACGAGATTATATGTGCTGTATACGCTTACCTCACTGAGTGCGTTGTCCGGAAGCATAAGCGTAAGTAGAATAACATCCGTGTTATAAACTACCATACTGATGATCTGATGGACAAGCGCAGACCAGCGCTGATCAAACGCATTCTTTTTCGGTTCGGCATCAAAATCTATATTACCGTAATGCTTTTTGCAGTACGCACCTACAGCGAGACTGCGAAGAATGTAGATAGCGGCGGCGGAAGCCTTGACGAGGATCGCGGAAAAGCCGAGCTTGATAAGGAGAAGCGTTATCGCCGTCATGACTATCGTGCCGATTATCTGGCAAATAGAGACGACATACCCTCTCTGATCCGCCGTAAGAAGCACGCGGTATTTCCCGAGGTAGAAATAATCAACCAGAGTGTTGGCGCAGAGCACAACGACCATCGTGCGGACAAAGCCCGCGTCGGGGATATCCTTCCTGACGGCCATAGGGTAAAACG
The DNA here is from genome assembly GCA_964587485.1 of uncultured Oscillospiraceae bacterium. GTDB lineage: Bacteria > Bacillota > Clostridia > Oscillospirales > Oscillospiraceae > Limivicinus. Next base: position 16,569 of record CAZPLL010000004.1, read on the forward strand.
CCGCAAGCAGTACACACAGCGCCACAAAGAAGATACCGGAAAGGTAATAGAACCGTTTCGCCGCAGAGACGATAGCGCTGACCTCATGTGTGTCGTTGTCCGCAAGGGGCTTGTACAGCGCGACCGTACCGGCAACGCCGAGCCCGGCCTCGACAAGGCTCATGTAAGTAATAAACTGATTTATGGATTGAACCAGTCCGTTAACCGGCGAACCGTATGCTTCAATGAAAAATCTCGGCAGAAAAATACCGGAAACAGCCAGAACAATCTGAAGCAGAAAGCCCATCGAAGTATTCAGTAATGCCTGCCTTGTTCTCATGCGGTGTCCCCTTTCATGACTCGTATATGAGCATTGTTTGGTATTATACCACATAGTTTCGATTTAGGAAAGCCAATCATTTGTATTTTTATATTTTCTTTACAAACTGAAAGATATTCATTTTTTATTTACAAAGCATGAAGATTCGTGTATAATCCCGCTGTGGAGCGTGATAAAATGCAAAAACATCTGTTTCTGACCGGGGGCTCGGGCTCTGATAAAACCGAAATCATAAAAAACGTGCTCGGGGATAAACTGTCGCTTGCGGGCGGTTTTTTCTGCGCGTCCGTGCTTGATGAAAACGGCGAAGCATCATTCACTGAGCTCCTCCCTGCCGCCGCCGCGGGCGGTGTTGACGGCTTTGAGGGAGTGCGTTTTCTCGACTGCTCCGTTGCTCCTCCCTCGCATGATAGCGAAGTCTTTCGTACAACGGGCGTGCGTCTGCTGGAGGAGGCTGTATATTATCCGTTTGCCCTGATGGACGAATTCGGTGGATTTGAGATACTCATCCCCGAATTTCGCGAGGCTTTGCTCGACCTCTTATCCGGCGACCTGCCGTGCATAGGCGTTTTGAAATCGTTGCCCGATGCCGAGGCTCTTAAAAATCAGCTTTCCCTCGGTGACAAGTATATAAGACTTCTCTCCTCTCTTACCGATGCGCTGAAAAACGATACGGATACACTCATATTTGAGTTAGGGAAAGCGAATGACGAAGAAACGCTCAATGTTATTTCCTCATGGGCTAAAGAGTACACCTAAACATCCGAAAATCAGGAGGCCGTAATGCATATTCCCGAAGACGAGATACACACTCACACACACGAAGACGGTACCGTTCACTCTCACGGTGCTGACGGGCACGCTCACAGCCATACTCATACGCAGACAAAGGCTGTACTGAATCGACTTTCCCGTGCCATAGGGCATCTTGAGTCTGTTAAGCGCATGGTCGAGGACGGGCGTGATTGCTCAGAGGTTTTGATCCAGCTCGCCGCAGTTCGCTCCGCGCTCAACAGCACTGCAAAGGTCATCCTGAAGGACCATCTTGAGCACTGCATCACTGACGCCGAAACGAGCGCCGATCAGCTGTCCATGCTCAACGAAGCGATAGATAAATACATGTCATAATAAAAGCCTCCGGTCTCACGAACCGGAGGTTTTTACGTCGTGCAGAACGATATTGAATGCCGCACCGCAGAGAATGGCCATACTGCAGGTATACAGCCAGAACATCAACAATATTATGGACGCAAGTGAGCCGTAAACAAGCTGGTACTTGACCGAGGCGCTGATAAAAATCGAGAAGAAAAGGCTTATCGCAACGAGTGCCACAGCCGCAAGCAGTGCCCCGGGAAAACACATATACTTGTCGGTCGGGCGCTTGGAGATGTAATATACGCCCCAGATTATCAAAAACTCAATTCCGAAAAGCAATACAAATCTCAGCCAAACCCAGCTATGGCTGATGTCAACAAAAGGAATCCTGTCGTTTATAAAGTTCAAAAGCTCACTGCCTGTGACCATCGCCATTATTCCGAAATACAATGCCGCAACAAATACCAGCGAAAAAATGATACTGAAAATAAAATTCCTCAGACCCTGATAGCGTCTGCCGCCCTGCATATCGCCGATGACGTTCTCAACGGTACGCAAGGCCGAGGATGATGAGGTAAGGATAACTGTCAACCCCGCGATCATCATGGCTATACTGTAGTTATCGGCAACATATTCAACAAAGCTCGTGAGAATTGCCGAGGTCTCGTCTGTGAATAAATTGCCCACAAAATCCAGAACACGCATCGCAAGCTCGAAATTATTGCCGAGCAGGGTATAAAGGCAGATTATAAGGGGGAAAACGGTCATGGTGAAGAAATACGACAATGCCGCGGCCGCCTGAGGAATACGTTTTCCCGAATACAGAAATATAAATTTTTTTGCAAAAATATAGATTTTGTTTATCATGTACACAACGCCTACAAAATAAAAACTCCCTCAGTTCTGCCTAAGGGAGTCTTTATTTTTTTTGAAATTAATTATTACTTGTTGAAGATTTTGAAGATGCTGTCAAAGGGATCCTCGTCGGCGGGAGGCGTCTCGGCTTCGGGCTCGGCCTTTTTCTCCGGAGCAACTGCCGCGGCTGCCTTTTCCGCGGCACCGCTGAATAAGCCCTGGGGCTTTTCCGCGGCGGCGATGGGACGTATGGGGGTAGAAGCCGTCTTTTCCTTCCGCGCCTGCGCGACGGTATCAACACTCGCCTCAAATCCCGTTGCGATAACGGTAACTCTGATCTCATCCTGAAGGCTGTCATCGAAGGATGCGCCAAAGATGATGTTGGCCTCGGGGTGCGCAGCCTCCTGAACGAGGTCCGCGGCCGCCTCAACATCATCAAGCCCCATATCCTCGGAACCGGTGATGTTAATGAGAACACCGCTTGCGCCGTTGATGGAGGTCTCCATCAGAGGACTTGCAACGGCCATGCGTGCGGCATCCTCTGCCTTGCCCTTGCCTGCGGCGTGTCCTACGCCCATGTGTGCAAATCCCGCGTTTCTCATTATTCCGGAAACGTCGGCAAAGTCAAGGTTGATGAAGCCGGTGTTCTTGATAAGGTTGGATATACTGCTGACGGCCTGAATAAGAACGTCATCGGCAATTTCAAAGGCATTTGCGAGGGTAATCTTCTGGTCGGTGGCCAGCTTGAGTCTGTCGTTGGGGATGATAAGCAGGGAATCAACACGGCCGAGAAGCTCCTTAACACCGGCGTTTGCCTGATCCATGCGGCGTTTGCCCTCAAACTTAAAGGGCTTTGTGACGACACCGACGGTGAGTATGCTGGCCTCGCGGGCGATCTCCGCGACAATGGGAGCCGCGCCGGTACCGGTGCCACCGCCCATACCGGCGGTAATGAACACCATATCGGCGTCCTCGATGGCCTTTGCTATATTGTTGCGGCTCTCCTCGGCGGAGCGCTTGCCAACCTCGGGGTCGGAGCCCGCGCCCTGGCCGTGAGTCATCTTCTCGCCGATCTGGATCTTCTGGTCGGCGTTGGATACCGCGAGCACCTGCTTATCTGTGTTGATGGCGATAAACTCAACGCCGGGAGTGCCGGATTTGATCATTCTATTTACAACGTTGTTACCGGCTCCGCCGACACCAACTACCTTTATCGTTACGACATTGTCCGGACCCATTTCGGTTTTGTAATCCATAATATGTGCCTCCCTGTGTATTGTATACTATCTGAAAGTGCATAATGCTATTATTTGCATGGTCTATAATATTACAATTTTTTTCTGCGGTCAATAGTATTTTTTAATTTTGCGAAATTTTTTGTAAGCATTTTGTAATTTAGTCACATCAGTTGGGACTAAAGTGGGCAGTTTTACCGTCGGACACATTGATAATTCCGACATCACCTTCAATAAGCTTGTCCAGCACCGCCACAAACATACCGAACTTATGCTCGATATCAGCGCCGTCCCCGAGAACAACAGTGTATTTTCCCCCGTAAGAGAACTGAACCTCGTCCGGGTCGCTGAAGTCAAGTCGGGTTATATTGCTGACAAGTCCCCTGTCCTGGATCTGAATCAGCACCTCTGCAAGCTGGTTAACGACAGACTCGTTTTTATCCTCGGTCTCCATCGTCTCGCCTATCATAAGAGTGCCCGGAGCCAGGCCGACGACCGGCACGAGATCCGTAGTCTCACCGTCGGCCGCCTTGCCCAGCACCTTGCACTTATGGTCGAGAGTCCAGTTTTCTTCGCCGAGACTGAGATATGCAATAGCCTTGCTCTCGGTAATGGTAATAGTGACGCGGTTGGGCAGACTTCGGTCAACGGATACCTCCTCAACATACGGGAGCTTAGCAAAAACACGGCTACCGGCCGCAATACGGTCAAAGAAGAAAAGGTTATCGCCGTCCTCAATGTCAACTGCGTTTATTATTTCCTCCGCGGTATAGTGCTCATTCCCTATAACCTGAATGTCGGTGACGCGGAAAACAACGCTCATTGCGAAGATAGCGGCAACGACGACAGCGACGAACACCAGCGGTCCGCTGAAGCTGCTTTTTCTGCGCGGAGCAGTATGCTCGCCGCGCTTATTTTCCGGGGGCTGTATTCCCCGTATGTTGATGGCCATAGTATTTATCCTTTACGTTATAGTCTTGGTTTCCATATGAATATCCGCGCCCAGACCTCGCAGGCAGGAATCAAACCCCTCGTATCCGCGGGTGATATGTCCGCTGTCGAGTACGGTACTCTCCCCCTGTGCGCAAAGCGCGCCAACAAGCATTGAAGCCCCTCCCCTGAGGTCGGTCGCTTTCAGCGTGGCCCCGTAAAGCTCCGGCACACCGTGTATCTCCGCGCTCGTGCCGTCCGTCTTGATATCAGCGCCGAGCCGACACAGCTCACCTACCTGACGAAAACGATTTTCAAAAATGTTCTCGTATATTTTTGTAACGCCGTCTGCCTTCAGGAGTGCCGCCATGAGCACAGGTTGCGCGTCCGTAGGAAAGCCCGGATAAGGCGCCGTTGACACCGGGCCGACCGCCCTGAGCTTTCCGTCCGAAATAATCCTGACTTCGTCTGATTTTTTTATTATATCACATCCCGCCTCATTTAGGAAGTGCATAACCGTAGAAATTTGCAAAGGTGTAATATTTTTCAGCGTTACATCTCCACCGACGGCGGCAACGGCACAGGCAACGGTAGAGGCAACTATCCTGTCGGATATAATGCTCATATGTATGTACGGATGCGGGCATGCGCGCGAAATAACTATTCTGTCGCTCCCCGCCCCCGCGATGTCGATTCCGGCCGCGCGAAGATAATTCTGGAGCGCAACTATCTCCGGCTCGCGAGCCGCGCCACGAATGACCGTTTCCCCGTAGGCCGCGCAGGCGGCAAGCACAGCGTTTTCGGTTGCACCGACGCTTGGAAAAGGCAGTGTTATCTCCGCCCCTTTAAGCCCGTCGGCATGGCAGGTTATTTCCCCGTTTTCCTCCTCAATCTGCGCACCAAGTCTGCGGAGTGCATACAGGTGCAGATCTATGGGGCGCTTGCCGAGCTGACATCCCCCCGGGGGCGAAAGCCTTGCCTCTCCGCATCGCGCAAGAAGCGCGCCCATAAATATCACGGATGAGCGCATTTCTGCCATAAGCTCATTCGGAATATGGCTCAGCGATAATGTGCGCGAATCTATATAGACGTGATGACCGTCCTGATGTGTCTCACACCCCAGATGACGCAGTATGCGTAAAGCGGCGTCAACATCGTCAAGGCAGGGCACTCCCTCAAGCTCCGTAACAGCGGGGCAGACTATAGAAGCCGCCAGAATGGGCAGTGAGGCGTTTTTCGAGCCCTGCACGGGATACTCACCACTAAGCCCAAAGCAGCGCTTTACATGCCATATATCCATTAAATGACCCCCCGCGCATTAATAATCAAGCCATACTATGCCGCGGAGGGTGATTTTGTTAAGGATGTTATATAATTACTTCTTTACAAGGTCGAGGATAATGCCGCATATCCTGTCGGTGGCCTCGTCAACGGAAAGAGCTCTCATTGCGTTTGACATTTCATTCAGGCGCTCTTTGCTTCCGAGAAGCTCCCTGACGTCCGACAGAAGCGTATCTGCATCAAACTCGCCCTCAAGAAGCACTTTGGCTCCGCCGGCGCTTTCGAGGACACGGGCGTTTTTCTCCTGATGGTTGTTGGTGACATTTGGCGAGGGTACGATTATAACAGGCTTACCCATGTAGGCAAGCTCCGCAAGCGTCGATGCACCGGCACGGCACATGATAAGATCCGCCGCTGCCATTACCCGTGGCATATCGTATATATACTCACGCACGTCAACGCCCCATTCTCCGTAATCGGGGGCAAGCTCCGAGAGCTTATCCGTCATTTCCCTGTAATATTTGCTTCCGGCGGAATGGATAAGGCGGAAATCATTCCGGCCTCTGAGCTTCGGGATGAGCTCTGTCATCACCTCGTTCATGTGACCCGCACCGAGAGAGCCCCAGACGGATACCACAAGAGGCTCGTCGATCGGCAGCCCAAGCTCACGTTTAGCGGAATCTCTGGTATAACAAGCAAAACTGCCTCTTACGGGCGTGCCTGTGACTTCAACGCGGTCAGGATGGTTATAGTGCTTGCGGCTCTCCTCAAATCCTACCATTATCCTGTTCACATGATCCGCAAGAAGCTTCGTTGTAAGGCCGGGGACCGCATTACTCTCATGGACAACTGTGGGGATATGAAGCTCGTTTGTGGCAGTCAGCACGGGGTAGCATACATAGCCGCCGGTGCCGATAACAACATCAGGCTTGAAGCTGTGGATGATCTTCCTCGCCTCGTGCGTCGAGATCGCAACGTTCTTTACGGTATCAATATTGTGGAGAATAGCATCGAGAGAGTGTCCGCGACTGATGTTTGTCATCTTGAGGCCGACTATGTCATAGCCCTCCCTCGGGACAAGCTCCATCTCCATCTTTCCTTCTGCCCCGATAAAAAGAAAACTGCTGTCGGGCAAAAGCTCCCTGAGTCTCCCCGCGACGGCCAGGGCGGGATTTATATGTCCGGCGGTTCCTCCGCAGGTAAGAATAAACTTCATGCCGTGTTCCTCTATCTTTCAATATTTTCTCTGGAGGCGCTGAGTATTATCCCCATCTCCCCCAACTGTATGATCAGTGCCGTGCCCCCGTAGCTGAAAAAAGGGAGCGATATCCCCGTGCATGGAATCAGATTTGTCACGACCGCCACATTCAGAAAAACCTGTATCGCAAGAAGCGACGTAAGGCCGGCGCAGACAAGGGAGCTGAATCTGTCATGCGAGCGGAGAGCTATATGGTAGCCTCGAAGCACAAGCATTGAAAACAAAATAAGTATACATGCCGCTCCGATAAAACCCAATTCCTCGCAAACCACGGAAAAAATAAAGTCGTTGTGCTCCTCCGGTAAGTACAGAAACTTCTGACGACTGCCGCCGAGACCGAGCCCGCTCAGTCCGCCCGAGCCGATGGAATAGAGCGACTGGACTATCTGATAGCCCTCGTCCGACGAGCTTGCAAACGGATCTCTCCATGTGTTTATACGCGACGATGCATACGGAAAGAGTGTGAGTAGGACAAAAAGGCCGCTCCCCGCGGCGGCAAATGCCGCAATGAACCAGCCGATCCTCACTCCGCCGAGAAAAAGCATTATCGCGCCGATCGCGAGAATAATAACGGAGGCGGAGAAATGCGGCTCAAGCACAAGGAGTCCGACTATCACTCCGAGTATTGCCGCAAAAGGCAATATCCCGTAGCGGAATGTCCCCATCTTCCCCTTCATTCGGCAGATAAGCACAGAAAACGAGAGGATGACGGCAAGCTTTGCAAGCTCCGATGGCTGTAATGTGAGTCCCCCGATGCCGAGCCAGCGCCGCGAACCATTGGCTTTAACTCCGACAAACGGCACAAGCAGCAGAAGGACTGTCGCAAAAGCCAGAAAGTGAAAGGCATAACGCCTGTACAAATTCATTGGCAGGCGCGACGCAAGCAGCATTACAGCGATTCCGAGCAGAGAAAAAAGGAGCTGGCGCACAAAATAATATGCCGCGTTGCCCCCGGTTACATCTCCCGGATCATAGTAAGCTCTCGCATAGCTTGATGAAAGCACCATTACCACGCCGATAAACAGCAACAGCATTACCAGAAGAAAAAAGGATATGTCAAAGCCTCCGCTCTTTGAGGCATTCTTCACATCGGAAAAGTCGGCAAGGCGGGCGCTTTCATAACGCATTCTCCCACCTCCCCGACTTGACGATCAGATATCAGAGGGCGTAACGATGGTACACCCCAATAAATGATATGATTGCAAAGAGCAGAGATATACCTGTGAAGAGTATAAAAAGTTCTTTTTCTTTCCACTTTTTTCCCGTCCAGCCACCCATTTCAAGGTGGTGATGGAAGGGCGCCATTTTGAATATTCGCTTGCCGTGGGAAAGCTTGAAATAGGTTATCTGGATAATGTCGGAAAGAGTCTCTATAATATACATTATACCGAGGGTCACAAGGATAAGCGGCATATCGTAGGCAAATGCCATAGCCGCTATAGCACCGCCGAGGAAGAGAGAGCCTGTGTCTCCCATAAAGACCTTTGCCGGATTAAAGTTATATATCAGGAAGCCCATCAAGCCGCCGACAAGAGCGGAGGCAAAGATGCCGAGCTGCATATATTCCCTGCCCCAAAGGAACGTTACCGCGACAAAGAACAGGCACACAGGCACGGATGTACCGGCCGCGAGACCGTCAATACCGTCGGTGATGTTGACAGCGTTCACGGTGCCGACAATGACAAACGCGGCAAACGCGAAGTACAACCACTCCGGCATGGGGATAGTCACATTAACAAACGGAATATAGAGGTTCGGGCTGACAAAGCCGATAGTTCTCATCAGCAGAATGAAAACCAGTGCGGCCAGAAGCTGCAAAAGAAACTTTGCCTTCGCGGTGAGCCCGAGATTCTGCTTTTTCTTTATCTTCTCCCAGTCGTCCAGAAAGCCGATAAAGCCGAAAACCAGCGCAAACAGGAAAACAAATATATGTACATACTCGCCATGAAGCATTCCGTCAAAGCCTACCGTAAGCAGTACGAACGCCACGGAGACGATAAACATCACGCCTCCCATAGTCGGTGTTCCGGATTTTGTCATATGCCAGGTGGGGCCTATCTCTTTAGTTTTCTGCCCAAGCTTCTGGCTTATGAGCCACGGTATATAAATTTTTCCAAAAAGCGTTGAAAACAGGAACGACAGCACAAAGGCCAATATCAGCTTTATAGTCATTTGTTCTTACCTTTCGGCGCACAATCAATGCGCGCGCTTTCGTTGTTCGAGGTAGTCGGCCACTATCTCCCGCTCATCCATATGATGCTTCACATGGTTGATCTCCTGATAATCCTCGTGACCTTTTCCAGCCAACAATATTACATCACCCGGGCAAGCGTTGTCAATAGCCCAATGTATCGCCTCGATCCTGTCGCAGATATTTTCGACGACGGCGGGCTTGTTTTCGGTGCCGGGGATTATTTCCGCAATGATGGCCTCGGGGTCCTCGGTGCGGGGGTTATCGCTGGTAACAATGCAAATGTCCGAATTTTCGGCGGCGATCGCGCCCATTATCGGACGCTTGATACGGTCGCGGTCTCCGCCGCATCCGAAGAGCGCCATCAATCTCCCGCGTGTTACGGGGCGGAGCGTCTTGAGTACCTTTTCGAGAGCGTCGGGCTTGTGCGAATAGTCGATGAGTATGGAGTAGTCTCCGTCTGTCGGCACAACCTCCATCCTGCCCTTGACACCCTTTGCCGTACCGATCGCGGCGGCGCAGTCCTCAATGCTTATCGATATTGCACGCGCGGCCGCCATAACTCCGAGCGCATTATAAACCGAGAACATACCCGGAATATTGAGAGTCGTTTCGGCACTGCCGCTTTTATCCGTGGCGGTGAAGCAGACATTTGAGGACGAGAGTCTTATATTCTCCGCAGTAAGCTCCGCGTCGGTCTTCCCCGCAGAGTAGCTCAGCATCGGGCATTTGGCGTTGTGCAGAATAACATCCGCCCAATCGTCGTCTGCGTTGTAGCAACCGACTCTGCAATGCGAGAAGAGTCTGCTCTTTGCCTCGGCGTATTCCTCCATTGTCTTATGGAAGTCAAGGTGATCCTGTGAAAGATTCGTGTATATGCCGACGTCAAATTCGATCCCCGCTACACGCTCAAGTATGATCGAATGGGACGAAACCTCCATAACAACGTGGGTACAGCCCGCGTCCACCATCTGCCGGAAAAGCTTTTGCAGTTCATAACTCTCGGGTGTGGTGCGGTCAGAGTGCAGAAATTCGTCACCGATCATGTTGCCGTTTGTGCCGATAAGCCCGACCTTCGCCCCCAGCGTCTCTTCAAGAAGGTGCTTCATTATATATGTGGAGCTGGTCTTGCCGCTGGTGCCGGTAAAGCCGATGACGCACATTTTCGATGCCGGTTCGCCGAAGAACTCGCGGCTCGCAATTGCGAGGGCATAACGGCAGTCGGCAACACGGACATAGGGCGTGCCGTCAGTGGGCGCGTCCTCGCACAGAACGACAGAAGCGCCGAGGCTTACGGCCTTTGGAATATATCTGTGGCCGTCGGACTCAAACCCCTTTACAGCTACAAACATGTCTCCCGGCTGTGTAGCGCGGGAATCATAGCTTATACCGCCGATCTCTGTTTCAGGGTCCGCGGTGGCCTCGATCACTTCAAGATTTTTTATGATATCCTTAAGCTTCATTCTCAATACCTTCCCAGCAGCGATTCATCGCTGCTTATTAAAGTAACTTCTACCACACTGCCGTGCCCGACCCGGGTCCCGGCAGCAATGCTCTGGTTGCTCACCTTCTGCTCGCCCGAGTCAAAAACCGAGTTTGATGTACGGATGTAAATGCCATAATACGAGAGGGTATCTCTCGCCTCTTCGTAGCTCATTCCGTTCAGATCCGGCATTGTCTCAAGCTCATCGGAGGGCTCTGCGTCGAGATAGAGTATCGTCTCGGTTCCACGCGCGATTTTCGTCCCTGCCATAGGGAGCTGTGCCGTGACAGTATCGCCGCTTCCGATGGTGCGATAGGTAAGTCCGGCCTCGCTCACGGCGTTTCTCGCCTCGGTAAGGCTCATGCCGTACAGCTCAGGCATCTGTACATCAGAGCTTTCTCCGTCCGTTTGAGTTGGTAGCACTCCCATATATGGCAGTATATCCGCAAAGATATTACCTACCACGGGTGCCGCCATCTGGCCGCCGCTCACATATATCCCGGACTTATCCGAGGGCGTGTCAAGGAATATCAGAACCGCTATCTTCGGGTCATCCGCAGGTGCGAAGCCGATAAACGATACGATATATTCCTTTTTTCCGGTTGCCGCCTCAAGGCTTACCTTCTCGCTTGTGCCGGTCTTTCCTCCGATGCGGTATCCGGAGACCGCGGCATTGCGTCCTGTCCCCTCCTCGTTGTCGCCAACGACCTGTTCGAGTATGGAACGGACTTTTTCGGATGTTTCGGCGCTTATGACCTGTCTGACTACCCTCGGTTCACGAGTATACACCTTTTCACCGTTTTCGTCCAGTATAGATTGAACAACATACGGTTGCATCAGGTTTCCGCCGTTGACGCACGCGCTGACAGCCGTTATAAGCTGTAGCGGTGTTATCGTAAAGGTCTGCCCGAAGGATGCCGCGGCAAGCTGTGACATATTCTTTTCCGAGCAGAATGTATTCCAGCTCCACCATATACTGCCGCTTTCCCCCGCAAGGTCTATCCCGGTCACGGCCGTCAGGCTTTCGTCCGGGTCATCGCTCAGCTCAAGAAAGCCGAACGCCTCACAGTATTCATAAAACTTTTCCGCTCCTATCCTCTGCCCGATGTTGACAAAGGCCACATTGCAGGAGTGCTGTACGGCCTGAGTAAGATCCTGCGAGCCGTGTCCCAGCGTGTTCCAACAGCGTATCGGGCTCGTTCGTCCGAGAACATTGACGTTGCCGCCGCAGTAGAAGCTGCTGTCAAGGTCAACTGCCCCCTCCTCAAGCGCCATTGAGAGTGTGATGATTTTGAATGTGGAGCCCGGCTCATAGGTGTCCGACAGTGCCTTGTTGCGCCACTGTAGCTTCTGTGCTTCGGCGCGTATTTTCCCTGCTTCTTCTTCGTTTTCCGCTTCGGCAATGAGTGCCTTTGCCTCGTCGCTTACGTCAAGGAAATTATTAAGGTCATAGTTTCCGAGCGATGCCATGGCAAGTATCGCACCGGTATTTACATCCATAGCAATGGCGCCGGCACCGTTTTGAATATCGTAGTCCTCCACTGCCTGTTTGAGATGCTTTTCGATAAAATACTGTATCGTGGAGTCAACGGTGGTGACGATATCACAGCCGTCCTCACCGGGGCGAAATTCCTCAAAGCCGGTGTAGAGCATATCCGCTCCGTAGGCATTGGTTGCCCTAACCGTCTCCCCCTTTGTGCCGGAAAGCGCTTCCTCATATTTTGCCTCAATACCCTCAAGTCCATTATTGTCCGTACCGACAAAGCCGATAAGATGACAGGCAAGCGAGGAATTCGGATAGTAACGCTTTATATCCGTTTCGAGTCTGACACCGTGCAGGTTGTTTTCCAGCTTAAACTCGCGAACCTTATCCGCCGTCTCACGCTCGACCTTTCGCGCAACAGTCACATACCATGAGCCGTTTTTTGAGGTCTTTTCAAGTATATCATCGTAATCAAGCTCCAGGATCTCAGAAAGACCGCGCGCGATAAGCTCTCTATCCTCGCCATGCATTTCTATCTCTACGGGACTGAGAAACACATTATCTACCGTCGCACTGAGCGCAAGGGTGCGCATATTTCTGTCATAGATCGTTCCGCGGGCCGCGGTCGTAGGTGCTGTCCTGAGCTGTTGCTCAAGCGCGAGGCTCTCATAATACCCGTGATCAACGATTTGCAGAACGTACAATCTTGCAAGAAGGACCGCAAATACAGCAATACCGCACAGTCCCATAAGGGTCAACGTGCGGCGCTGCATCATACGGCTTGGCCCGCTCTCGGGCCGCTGTTTTATAAATTCTGACATGGCACTCTCCGGGAAAAGATTATACTCTTTATATATTCCGAAGCTTATCCAATTACCACATCGTCTGTTTCAAGATAAAAAATCTGGCTTGGAGAAAGGCGCTGCATACCGAGCTTTTCCATGGCATAGCGCTCAAGCTCGCTGATACTCACCAGATTTTCACATTGAGCCTGTAGAAATCTGTTTTCCCGCTCAGCGAGGGCTATCTCATCGGTAAGCTTTTCGACTCTGTCCTCAAGCTCTGTAAGCTTTGCCGAGGCAAGCAGTGAGAGCACGAGAATAACCGCGGATGCAAACAGCAGGACAAGTGCGGGCAGTCTTGAACTATTTCTCAACGGCACTCACACTCTCTCGGCAACGCGAAGCTTCGCACTGCGGGAGCGTGGATTTATTTCTATTTCCTCCTCGCCCGGAAGGATGGGCTTGCGCGTTACGCTTTTGAGCGTCCGCACAAAGCCACAGGTGCATATCGGCGCCTCACGCGGGCAGGTGCATCCGTTCTCTCTGGCGTTTATAGCGCTTTTGACGATTCTGTCCTCAAGCGAATGAAAGCTTATCACGCAGAGCCGCCCGCCTTTTTTCAGCTTATCCGGTGCGGTGTCCATCATGTCGGAGATCGCCGTCAGTTCATCGTTGACCGCAATGCGTATGGCCTGAAAGGTTCGTTTTGCGGGGTGCTGTTTTTCTCTCAGCGCCGCGGCAGGCATCGCGCTCTTTATAATATCAACGAGCTCAAGTGTGGTCGAGACCGGTCTTTCGGCACGGCGGACAAGTATGGCAGCGGTGATACGCCTTGCATAGCGCTCTTCGCCATAGTCCCACAGAATACGGTTAAGCCGCTCCTCCGACCATGTGTTAACGACCTCGTATGCGGTAAGTCCGGCGCTTTCGTCCATGCGCATATCAAGCGGCGCATCACCCATATACGAAAAGCCCCGGTCTATTTCGTCGAGTTGAGGAGAAGATACGCCGAGATCAAAAAGCATTCCATCCACGGTATCTATCCCGAGCCTGTCGAGAATTTCCGCGGCATCGCTGAAATTGCCGTGCACAAAGGTTATCCTGTCGGCAAACGGCGCGAGGCGTACAGATGAGCGTTCAATTGCCGTTTCATCTCTGTCAATACAAATAAGCCTGCCCGTTCCGAGGCGGGAGGCTATTTGATACGAGTGTCCTCCGAGACCGAGAGTTCCGTCAAGATATATCCCGTCAGGCTTTATATTCAGATTCTCAATGCACTCATTAAGGAGTACCGAAATGTGGCGAGGTTCGTCCATTAAAATTCAAGCTCCTCCATGACAGCCGCGATATTTTCCGGCGTGGTCTCTTCGTCAAAGACCTTGACCCACGCCTCGGAATCCCAGAGCTCAGCATGATTGTTACAGCCGATCACGGTAACGTTTTTTACAAGACCCGCGTAATCGCGAAGATTCTGCGGGATAAGCGCACGCCCCTGACTGTCGAGTTCGCACCTTGCCGCGTGGGCAAAGAGAGGGCGCATCCTGCGCTGTTTTACATACGGCATTGCGTTTACCTTATCGGAAAACGCCTGCCAGTTTTCACTGCTGTATGCGCAGAGACATCTATCCATAGAAAGGGTGATAAAAAACACCACACCGAGCTCGTCTCTGAGCTTGGCAGGTATAAAAAGCCGCCCTTTGTTATCAAGTGAATGCTGGTACTCGCCCGTCATGTTCGCTCTCTCCCCTGTCCGATGAAAACCGCTCCATTTTCCACCACTTTTAACCACCTGTGCTAATATTATATGGGGTTGTTATGTAAAATGCAAGAGTTATTTTTTGACGTTTTTTGTAATTTTTTCTAAAACTTTTTAATGTGACAGCCATTCACTTATCCGACAGCAAATCGCCCCCGGGAAATCCCGGAGGCGATAATATAAAAACCTTAATTTGTCTGAAAACGGGCCAGCATATTCTCCACGCTGTTGTCCAGAATTTGCAGAAAACGCTCCTTTGTTATCTCCTTTGGAAGATTCATTCCGGCATCGAGCCACTGAGAGATAAGCCCCACGATACCCTGCGCATAAAACTCCACGACAAATTCGAAGTCGGCGCGGTCAATATTGCTTCCCTCGGAAACTATCTCCGCAAAGCTGCGTATACAGCTCTTGAGACAGTCCTTGAAGTACCTGAGCATATACAGGCGGCTGTTGGAGTTGTGTACGTTTATCGCGAAAACGCGGTTCTCGTACAGGTACTCAAAGAAAACCATAACGTCCTCACGCCAGTGCTCATATACCACCTTGCGCGGCAGCACACGGTTGGCGTCCTCCTCAAATACCCATTCGAGAAGATCATATACGTCGTCAAAGTGATAATAAAATGTCTGCCGGTTGACTCCGCATATCTCGACCAGATCTTTAACTGTAATTTTGTCGATAGGCTTTATTGTCATCATCTGGCGTAATGCCACGCCCAACGCCTCTTTAGTTGAAGATGCCACTTTCATGACCTCCGTGTAGTTTGTTATTGCAAGTCACCGCGCTGTCAGTCCCCGAAGCAGATGCCTATGTCGCGTGCGACCTTGATAAGCGGATTGTCCACAGACAGAAACTTGGTACGGCTCGCGGCCTCCTCGAGCGGGATAGAAACGATCTCGCCGCCCTGCACGGCCACCATGCGATCATACTGCTTATTTACGATGAGCTCCGCCGCCACCGCGCCGAACTGCGTCGCAAGAACGCGGTCATACGGGCAGGGTGGGCCGCCCCTCTGATAGTGTCCGGGGACTGTAACGCGAGCCTCCTGACCGGTGAGCTTTTCGAGCTGAGCCGCAAGATTATAGGAAACCGTCGGATAGAGGGAGCTTTCGCGCCTCCTGCGCTTCTCCTCTTCGTCAAGCTCAGTCTCCTCCCGGGAAACCGCGCCCTCCGCACAGGCTACGATGGTGAAGGATCTGCCCTTTTTCTTTCTGGACTCTATCTCCGCAACGACCTTATTTATATCGTAGGGTATCTCGGGCAGAAGGACAATATCCGCGCCGCTCGCGATACCAGCGTTAAGCGTGAGCCACCCCGCATCACGCCCCATTAACTCAACAACAAAAATGCGGCTGTGGGAGGATGCCGTTGTGTGGATATATCCGATGACATTAGTTGCTATATCGACAGCGCTCTGGAAGCCGAAGGTGGTGTCGGTGCCGTAGATATCGTTGTCGATGGTCTTCGGCAGTGTGACGACGTTCATCCCGGCATCGGACAGGAGCTTCGCGCTTTTCTGTGTACCGTTGCCTCCCATAATAACAAGGCAGTCAAGGTTCAACCTGTTGTAAGTATCGAGCATAGCCGGGATAAGGCTTTCGCCGTTTTCGTCCACGATGTCCTTCCCGGGGATATAACGCTGGCGCGAGGTGCCGAGTATCGTCCCCCCCTCGGTGAGTATGCCGGAAAAATCGTCGGGCTCCATAAACTTGTAATCACATTCGATCAATCCCCGATAGCCGTCATACATACCGAAAATCTCTACATTTTCGATTTTCTGGAAGAGTGCCTTGCCAACTCCGCGTATCGCGGCATTAAGACCCTGACAGTCGCCTCCGCTCGTTATGAGCGCGACTCTTGTTTTTTTCTTCATGTATATACCTCTTTACACAAGCTGTCCGATTAATTATAGCAATGTGATTTTTGTCCGTCAACCATATCTTTAATTAATGTAATTCAAAGCGCAGTCCCGGGCAAAAAAAGTCCGACGTTTGCAGTGAGAGCATTACTTAACCGTCTTTGCGACCTCATGGGCAATTTTGAAAAAGTCACTGTAGCTGTCCCGCATATCCTCACGGCAGGCAAGTCCGTGGCGAATATGCGTGTCGAAATCCAGAGGGATGGTAACGCAGCCATAAAAAAGCTTACCGATCTCCTCGTCGGCGGTATAAATACCGCCCTTGCTGATGAGCGGGAGTATCTCATATTTGTCGTTCTTCGGTTCGACAACTGGGGTGTGCAGGCCGCAGGATTCAATATACATCAGAAGGTATCGGCTGAGCTTCAGGTTTTCGGTCGGAACGATGAGCGAATACCCATCCAGATCCTCCGGTTTCAGGCTCTTTCTGTGCGCCAGCGGGTGATAATCGGACATAACGCAGTAGCTCGTGACAGTGGACAGCTCCTCAAGGTATATACCGGGAGGGCACAGTCCGTCTGTGGCGAAATGCTCGATAATGTCATAACGGTAGTTGCGAAGTCCGTCCAGCCATCCGCCGAAGTTGGTGTCTGTCACGAATTCCGGCAGCACCGAGTTGGGGTACTCTTTGGCATAGCGGTTACAGACCGCCTCCATAAAGGTAGGGAGCTTGATTGAATTCATCATAGGGATCCGTATGCTTTTTTCGGCCTTGCTCGCAAGACGGCAACGGGACAGCGTTCGCGCATACAGTGCGGATATCTCCTGTGCCCCGGAAAGAAATTCCTTTCCGGCAAGCGTAAGCGTCACGCCCTTTCGTGTGCGTATAAAAAGCTTCGCTCCCACCTCCTCTTCCAAAAGATCCATCTGCTGTGCCAATGCCTGCGGGGAGATAAAAAGCTCCCTGGCTGCGGCGGTAATACTGCCGGTTTGAATAACGGTCATGTATGAGTATAGCCACTTGTTATTCATTTGAATATCCTCCGAGCGTTTTATATCAGGTTTTAACTTGTTATATACAACACATTAAACTGTTTTATTTTTAACGCTCATGTTGCTACAATAATAGCAGAGGTTAAAAAGGCTGTCAAGTAAACGTCTCAACGCCTCCGGCGCTTTTCTGCGGATGTGACCGTCTTTTGACCGACACAAAAATTACTTGATACAGGAGGAAAACAAAAAAATGTCAGAAAAGAAAATGCAGGTAGATTCTCTCCATCATCAGATGACCACCGTCAAGGACATGGACGCGGCTATCCACCTTTACCAGGATGTTCTCGGACTGGAGCTGACTTCCCGTCTCATCGTCCCGAACGACATTCTTCCCGATGATGTCGGCTCCGACAAGGTGTTTTCCGACGGCATTGATCACGTCTGGGAAATCGCCACGCTCGACAACGGCAAGGGCGCACCCATAGAGCTCTGCCACCCGATCTATCCCCCGGTCGAGGTCGTCACCCCCAAGACCGACTACGGCTACACCGGCCACACCGAGCAGGGCTTTGCCGTTACCGACATCCACGGCTGGTTCGACTGGATAACCGAGAACGGCTATCGCACGCAGTCCCCTGTGTGGGAGGCCGCACCCGGATGCTACTCCTTTGCGTTCTACGATGCCGAGGGCAACGTCATTCAGCTCTATGAGGATCCCGCGCATCCCGCCATCCCCGCATGGACTCGCCTTCCCTACCCCGTGTCCGACTTCCGCACTCCCGAGCAGAAGGCCTGGGCTGAAAAAAGCTATAAGGATTAATCGCATATCCTGTCCGTAGCCTGAAATCAGAATAAATGAAGGAGCTGTACGATGAAAATTTTACGCTTTGACCATATGCACGTTGCGCCCGATAATTATGACGAATTCGTCGGCAATCTGCAAAAGCTCATCGGGCATGATGTAGTCATGAATATGCCCATGCCCGACTATGGCATGGAGGTTGCCTACGAGCCGTTTCCTGTCGGCGTCGAGGCATTTAAGATAGTGGCCGAGAACAACGACACTTATTCCTACAAGGTAGCCAGCACCGAAAAAGGCATCTTTTCCATAGCTTTTAAGGTGGAAAATCTTGCCGAGGCAACCGCCGAGATGGAGGCTAAGGGCTGGAAAAAGCTTGAGGATTACCCCAACGGCCCCATACAGGAAGCCCTTTTCGACACAAAGAAGGACTTCGGCTTCTATATGGAGCTTATTGAATATCCGTTTGACACGATGTTTGATATGTTCGCCATGGCGAACCAGGGTTAAAAAGGAGATATCGAATTATGTGGTTTATGAATGAAGAACGCGAAATGCTCCAGAGTATGGCTCGAGAGTTTGCCCAGAGCGAGGTCAAGCCCTTTATAAATGAGATGGAGGAAAACTGCACCTTCCCCCACGAGATGATGAAAAAGGCCGCCGAGTGCGGCATAACCGGGCTCATTCTCCCCGAAAGCTGTGAAGGCACGGGTCCGAGTTGGGTTGACTTCGGCATCTGTGTTGAAGAGATATCCAAGGAGAGCTGTGTCGTAGGCAATTGTCTTGCCTCTCAGTATGCGGGAACAAGCCTTTTGACAATGCTCGGCCGCCCCGATATTGAAGAAAAACTCCTCAAGCCCATTTGCCGCGGTGACTTTATCATGGCTACCTCCCAGTGCGAGCCCGCAGGCCAGACCCGCCTTGAGGATCACAAAAGCAGTTTTGTGATAGACCCTGAGACAAATGAAATAATCCTCAACGCCAGCAAAATATTCACCACAAACGCCGGCGAGGCGGAATGGTACCTTGTCTGCGCCAAAGCTCCGGAGGGGCTGGGCGGCAAGTTCGGTTATATTCTCGTTCATAAAGACACTCCGGGTGTGATATGCGCCCATGTAGAGCACAAGATAGGCTGGAACGGTTCCTCCACCGGCTCGATGATCTACAACAATGTCCGTGTACCAATGGAAAACCTCGTGCTCGTAATGGATATAGACGACGAGACCACCTACTACGGCGGCGGCAACATCGGTGTGCTTGTTGCACTCACCGCAATCGGCGGCGCGGAGGGTGTGCTTGAAAAGACCATTGCCAACGCCAGGAGCCGTATGCACGGAGACAAGAGCATCTGGGATTCCTATCAGGCAATGCGGCACACAATAGCCGAGCTTTGGATGGACATAGAGGTGATGCGTTGTGCGGTATACACCGTACTCGAAAACATCGACAATGGTGACCCCGACGCTCTCAATCAGGCATGGGCGCTCAAAGTTAAGGCGGCAAGAATGTTCGAGCATGTCGCAAGTGAGTGCATCGTCCTCAACGGAGGTAACGGTGTCATCCGTGAAAACGGTATAGAGCGTTATCTCCGTGACGCCAAGGTTTGCGAGATCGGTTGCTTCGCCCTGCCTCACATCACCGAGATGATTGCAAATCACATAGAGTAACAGGAGAACAAACATGGCATTAAACATAGCGGTATGCCTCAAGGTCGCCCCCGACCCCGAGCAATACAGTAAAATAACTCTCGACCCCGTAACAAATACTCTTGTTCGCGCAGGAATAGACTCCGTTATCAGTTCAACAGACCTTCACGCGCTGGAGCTCGGTCTACAGCTCAAGAAGAAGTTTGGCGGCAAAGTCACACTAATTTCCATGGGGCCGCCGTCCAACGAGAAACAGCTTCGTGAGGGCTTGGGCTACGGCGCGGATGAGGCGATTTTGCTCAGCGACAAAAAGCTTGGCGGAGCGGATGCGCTCGCCACATCCTACACACTCTTCAAGGGGCTTGAGAAAACCGCCCCTTACGACCTTGTTTTGCTTGGCAACATCAGTGATGACGGCTCCACCGCGCACGTTCCGTCACAGTTAGGCGAGTGGCTGAATGTTCCGCATTTGACGGATGTTATCGCGTTCGAGGCCGAGAACGAGAAGCAAGCCCTTGTTACGAAGGACATCGAGGGCGCGGCCGCCACATACAGAGTGACGTTCCCGGCGGTTTTGGGCGTGACAAAGCGGCTTAACACAGTCCGTCACCCCAATGTTCGCGATATATTTTCCGCGAAAAAGAAGCCATTCACGGTGCTTGGAGCGGCGGATCTCGATGGGCTTGACGAGGGCTGTATCGGGCTCGCAGGCTCGCCCACTCAGGCCGTCGGTTATCTCAGTGCGAACTTCCACCGCGAGTGTGTCGAAATCGGT
This sequence comes from uncultured Oscillospiraceae bacterium, assembly GCA_964587485.1. Taxonomy (GTDB): domain Bacteria; phylum Bacillota; class Clostridia; order Oscillospirales; family Oscillospiraceae; genus Limivicinus. Next base: position 37,311 of record CAZPLL010000004.1, read on the forward strand.
GGCAAGCCCGCAGAAGCCGCCGCAGAGCTCGCAAAGCTCATAAAGAGCGTGTGCAAATAAGGAGGGTGTGGGAATGTCTAAGGAAATATGGATTTTTGCGGAAACAGTCAGCGGCATTGTCGCTCCCTCGTATTACGAGATTCTGTCAGAGGCAATGCGTGTTTACGCCTCTGCCGCAGAGAAGCCCGTCTTTGCCGCGCTTACGGTTTCTTCAGACGCTCAGGCCGTCGATGAACTGCGCCGGAGTGGAGTTAACAAGGTCGTAAGCGTCAAGCATGATAAGCTGTCGGTCTATAATCCCGCGTATTTCACGGCAGCAGTTACCGCGGCGGTCAAAAAGCTCAGCCCGGATGTTGTCCTCGTCGCGGCAAGCTCTGTCGGCTCGGAGCTTGCTCCCGCAGTTGCGGCAAGGCTTCGCACCGGTCTGGCCGCCCACTGCACACAGCTTGCCCTTGACGGGAGCGACGAACTGCACATGATAGCTCCCGCATTCGGTGGAAACCTCATGGGCGAGTACGTCATTCCAAACGCAAGGCCTGTTATGGCTTCGATAAAACCGGGCGTTTTTGAACGCGCCGTGCTTGACGCAAATGATGCCGAGTTAGTGTCGGTTTGTGTACCTGAGCTTGACAAGCTTAACGCCGGAATTGAATTCGTCGAAATAAAAGAAAGCGAAACAACCGAGATTCCTGTAGACAAGGCCGAGTATCTGGTGTGTGCCGGCTTCGGCTGTGCCATGAGCGGAAACCTTGATAAGGCCCGTGAGCTCGCCGGGCGCATAGGCGCAACGGTTTGTTACACGCGCCCCCTCGCAGACCTCGGATACTATCCCAACGAAAAGGGCATGGTCGGTACGTCCGGCAAAACCGTTAAACCAAAGCTGTATATCGGCTTCGGTGTTTCCGGCGCCGGACAGCACGTCTGCGGCATGAAGGACAGCGGCCTTATCATTAACGTAAACAACGACCCAACCGCCCAGTCATTCGATATATCCAACTATAAGTTGGTTGCCGACTGCGGCGCAATACTTGACGAGATCTTGAATCTTATATAATCTGAAAAGGAGAAATAATCATGGCACTTACTGTTGACAGCAAAGTAAAGGATCTTGCAGCAAATCCGCAGGCGTGTGAAATCTGCAAGAAGTACGGGATGGATCTTACCGACAAACGCATCAAGATGGCGTTCGGCATCTCCGCCCGTGCGCTTCAGCGCTTCCCCGCCACGGGTGTCAGCACCGAAGCACTGGAAGCTATGGATGCCGAGCTCAAGGCCGCGAATCTCGAATAAAGAGTAACGCCTAAACTTAAAGGGAAACGCAGGAGCGTCCTGTGTTTCCCTTTTACAGTTTACCCGTATACAGCAAAAAAGGACGCAAACGCATCCTTTTTTGGAGCTAGTGATGTGACTCGAACACACGACCTGCTGATTACGAATCAGCTGCTCTACCGACTGAGCTACACTAGCCTGTTAATTTGTCGCATGGGCAATCAAGCCCCAAGTGCTCAACAGCTTTAGAATAGCAGAAAAGAGTGAAAAAGTCAAATCTTTTTTATGCACGCCACCGCGCCTCAAGGCAATCTGGGAAAAAGCGGTAATCAAATTACATTTTGTATAATGCTGTTACCTGCACATATAAGTTTTGAAAAATTCAGTCAAATGTCGTGTACTGTTCCGCATTTAATTTCGCCGTTATCGTGCCATAATTTTGTTTTTCTGTACCACTATTCTCTGAATTGAGGTTACATAATCTTTACAAATAATTATTTTTCAAATAGTTATCAACATTTTCAACACAGTTTTCAACATCGATAAACCTTAGTTGTATCAACAGTTTCAGGCGATAATAAGTTTTTTTCTTAAATCCGCAATCGCCTATGGGTTACGAAAAAGAAACAGTTTACAGTTTACATAAGCTTAATTTGTTACCATCTTCCCAGGAACACACCGGAGTCCAGTAAGGAAGTATACTCCTTGCCTGAAACTATAATATGGTCGGAAAGTGTTATACCCACAAGCCTGAGAGATTTATACAGCTGGTCTGTCATGGCGGTATCAGCCACCGAGGGTCTGGGCATTGAATCGGGGTGATTGTGTGAGAGGATAACATATGTAGCCTTATATCTGAGCGCGAGCTCAACCACCTTGCGAACGTCGATTGAAACCTTATTAACAACGCCGCGTCCGAGCTCGCAGCATTGGATGACCCGCCTTTGAGAATCGAGACACACAAGTAGCGCTATCTCGTCCTGCTCAAAAGCGAAGCGTGGGACAAGATACATCCCGGCTTCCTTTGAGCTTTTTATCACTGTGGTTTTGTCCGCATCCGAGACCATGCTTTTGCGGACAAGCGGATGAAGCATGGAGATAAGTATGGCCGTGTTTTCTCCGACGCCCTCCACCGTGCAGAGTTCCTGTATCGACGCATTAAAAACCCGGGAGAGCGAACCGAAATGGTCAAGAAGCGCGTGCGCGATAACATTGGTGTCGCGTCTCGGTATTGCGTAAAAGAGGAGAAGCTCGAGCGCGTTCACATCATTCATGCTGTCCAGCCCGTTTTTCCTGAAATTGCTTTTCATGCGTTCTCTGTGCCCGTCATGTACGCCCATGTATTTTCTCCTTTCGGATTCTTATGCGAAATTCAGAGTTCCATGGTAGCGTAGGCATTCAGGTCACTCCCCGCCCGTGCCCCGGCAAGGTATTCATAATACCCCTGCGCGCCGATCATCGCGCCGTTATCGCCGCAAAGTCTGAGCGGCGGGACATAAAGCGAACAGCCCAGCTTCTCTGTCGCAGCGCGGAAGTCTGCGCGGATACGGGAATTTGCCGCAACGCCTCCGGCCACTACAATCTTGTCGTATCCTAATTCCTTCGCGGCCATCATGGTACGGGGCACGAGGCTGTCGCTGACCGCCTTTGTGAACGAGGCCGCAAGCGCGGGTCTGTCTATCTCCTCGCCCTTCTGCTCGGCGTTATGAACAAGGTTAATAACGGCAGTCTTCAGCCCCGAAAAGCTCATATCATACGGGTTGCCGTCCACATGAGCTATCGGAAAATGATACTTGCTGTCGTCGCCGCCCTGAGATAGGTCGTCAATCGGCTTTCCGCCCGGGTACGGAAGCCCGAGCACGCGGGCTGTTTTGTCAAAGCACTCGCCTGCCGCATCGTCGCGCGTCGCGCCGATTATCTTCATATCCGTATAGCCGCGAACATCAACAAGTATGCTGTTCCCGCCCGAAACGGCAAGGCAGAGGAAAGGCGGTTCAAGCTCGGGATAAGCGAGATAATTGGCGGCAATATGTCCGCGAATATGATGCACAGGTATGAGCGGCACACCCAGCGCGAGCGCGCAGGACTTGGCAAAATTCACGCCGACCAGCACTGCGCCAATCAACCCCGGTGCATACGAAACCGCGACCGCGTCTATATCAGTGCGCATTATTCCCGCATCCTCAATAGCACGCCGGGCAAGGATGGATATCGATTCCACATGGCAACGCGACGCTATCTCAGGCACAACACCGCCGTAAACGGCATGAAGATCGGCCTGGGAAAATATCTGGTCTGTAAGTATTTTTCGTCCATCCTCAACGATGGCGACAGCGGTCTCATCGCAAGTGGATTCAAAGGCAAGTATTTTCAACTCAATTCATCTCTTTCAAAAAAGTCGTCATTAGTATAGCATTTTCGCGGGGCTTTTCATAGTAGTTTTTTCTCAGGCCGACGGGCTTGAAGCCATGCTTTGAATAGAGCGTTATAGCGGGGATGTTCCTCTCACGCACCTCGAGAGTTACGAAAGAGAGCTCAAGGCGTGCCGCGCGAGCGAGAAGCTCGGCAATAAGCGCGTCGGCTATTCCCTGCCGCCTGTATTCCGGACTGACGGCAACGTTTGATATGTAGCCCTCATCAAGAACATACATCATCCCAACGTAGCCGCAGACCTCACCGTCCCGTGTCTTGGCGGCAATAAATTCGTGGTGCTCGTCACTAAGCTGTGAAATGAGCTGGCTCTCCGTCCATGGCAGAGAAAAGCATCGCCGTTCGATATTTTCTATCTCCGTGATATCGTCGAGGATGGCATCACCTATCAGAATATCCATCAGTGTGCCTCCGCCCAGCTCTTGCCGCAGTGCGCCTCGGCCACAAGCGGAACACTGAGCTTTGCCACCTGCTCCATCTCCTCACGCAAAAGTATCGAAACCGCCTCCCGCTCACTCTCGGGGCACTCTACAATAAGCTCATCATGCACCTGTAAAATCAGCTTTGCACGCAGTCCCTCTTTTTCAAGCCGTCTGTGTACGTTTACCATGGCGAGCTTTATTATGTCCGCTGCCGTTCCCTGTATCGGCATATTGAGTGCAACGCGTTCGCCAAAGGAGCGCATATTAAAATTACTGCTTCTGAGTTCCGGCAGATAGCGTCTCCGACCGTAGAGCGTGGTAACATACCCCTGCTCGCGTGCAAGCTCAACGATGTGCTTCATATAGTCGCGAACACCGTGGTACTTTTCCATATAGGCTTCCATGTATGCTTTGGCCTCGTTCGGCCATACGCCTATGTCCTGAGAAAGGGAGTAGGCCGAAATGCCATAGACTATGCCGAAGTTTACCGCTTTCGCTCTGCTTCTGAGAATAGGGTCAACTTCGTTTAAGGGTACGTTGAAAACATTTGAGGCAGTCACGGCATGGAAATCCTCGCCGCTCAAAAATGCCTCCTGCATCGTTTTATCGCCGGATATGTGGGCAAGAAGTCTAAGCTCTATCTGGCTGTAGTCAGCGTCTACAAGAATCATCCCGGGTGCCGCGGTGAACATTTTTCTTATCTCCGCGCCGAGCTTCTTCCTGACCGGGATATTCTGGAGATTCGGCTCTGTAGAGGAAAGACGCCCTGTCGCCGTCACTGTCATCTGAAAGCTTGTGTGTATGCGTCCGTCAGCGGAAATGACCTTCAGCAGTCCCTCGGCATAGGTGGACTTGAGCTTTGTGAGCATCCGGTAATCAAGCACCTCATCAACGATAGGATGCTTTCCTCTGAGCTTTTCAAGGACATCAGCGTTGGTGCTCCAGCCGGTTTTGGCCTTTTTCCCCGAGGGGAGCATTAGCTCATCAAACAGCACCTCTCCAAGCTGTTTGGGAGAATTGATGTTAAATTCACGCCCGGCGTGGCTCCATATACTCTCCTGAAGCGCGGAGATACCCGCATTAAGGCTCTCTCCGTATTGATATAGCGCACCGCGGTCAACATAGAAGCCCGTATTCTCCATATTGGCCAGCACCTGACAAAGCGGCAGCTCCGCCGAATAGTAGAGCTTGTCCATATCAAGCTCACGGAGCTTCCCGTCAAGTATGGGATAGAGCGTGAAGAACGCCTCCGTTCCGTTCAGCTCGCGTCCGGCGTAGCGCACGGATATTCTCTCCGGTGTGTAATCGCTCTCGGTAGCCTCAAGCAGATACGCCGCGAGAGCCGTGTCGAACACGAAGCCGTCCGTACTGAGCTTTTCTCTGATAAGGAGCCCCATCAGGTCTTTTACATTGTGTCCCACTTTTTTTACACCGGGATCAAAAACAGCTTCAAGCAGGCCGTTGTAATGCTCACCGTACTGTGACCACGCAACGGTAAAGACACGCTTGCCGTCGCATATCTCGATACTGTCAAGCCCGTCGAGCGCCGCTACCGCAATATATTCAGCAGATTTTACAGCGGAAATAATTTCGTCCGGAGCCGCGTCTGTCACGGTATTCAGGTGCGCAACGTTTATCGCTCCATCCGCTGTTTCGTCAGAGTGCGCTTCTCCGCTTATCCCCCATTTTTCAATAAACTTATTGAAGCCGAGACGCTTGAAAACTCCGTAGAGTTCATTGGTATAGCTGTTGTTCCATATGTTCTCCTCGGGGATAAACTCCAACGGAATATCCCGGCAGATCGTTGCAAGCCAATAGGAGGTTCCGGCACTCTCCTCCCCCGCGGCAAGCTTTTTGCGCACTCCTTCCTTTATATCAAGAGAGGCGAGGTTTTCATATATTTTGTTTACCGTACCATAGCGCCGCACAAGCTCCATCGCGGTCTTTTCGCCTATGCCCGGGACACCGGGAATGTTGTCGGAGCTGTCCCCCATCAGCGCTTTTAGATCGACTATCTGCGCAGGCTCGAAGCCGTACTCAGCCCTGAAAACCTCCGGGGTATACAGCGTCGTCTCCGTCTGACCCATGCGGGTCTTCACGTTGCAGACGCTTGTAGTTTCGGTTACAAGCTGGAGGCTGTCCTTATCTCCGGTGACAATAACGCACTGCCAGCCATCACGCTCACACACGGCGGCAACGGTGCCGAGTATATCATCGGCCTCATACCCCTCAAGCTCATAGCGGCGTACACCCATGGCGTCAAGCGCTTCCTTCAGCAACGGTATCTGAACGGCAAGCTCCTCTGGCATGGCCTTACGCTGTGCCTTATACGCTTCGTATGCTCTGTGTCGGAAGGTCGGTGCCTTAAGATCGAAGCTGACACAAACAGCGTCGGGCTTCTGTCCGTCCAAAAGCCTGCGAAGAATCGCGAGGAAGCCGTAAACGGCGTTAGTCGGAGTGCCATCCGGCGCGTTGAGCTGTCGCACACCGTAAAACGCACGGTTCACTATACTGTTTCCATCGAGTATCATCAGTTTCATATTGTGCCTCATTTCTGACCGCGAAGTCTTATGATCTCATCACGAAGCTGTGCGGCTATCTCGTATTCAAGCATCTGTGCCGCCTTGCGCATCTTTGTCTCAAGCTGCTCTATGGCGGCCTTGCGCTCATGCTCGGTCATCTTCACGCCGTTTTTCTTTGTTATCTCGGTAGGCTCCGCAGATATTTCGATAAGTTCTCTCACGCTCTTGACAATAGTTCTGGGAACAATTCCGTGTTTTTCGTTGTATGCGGTCTGCTTTGCACGGCGGCGCTGAGTTTCATCAATGCAGGCGCGCATGGACGGTGTTACCGTGTCCGCGTACATGATAGCAAAGCTGTCCGCGTTTCTGGCCGCGCGTCCCACGGTCTGGATGAGGCTCGTCTCACTGCGGAGGAAGCCCTCCTTGTCAGCGTCAAGTATGGCCACCATGCCGACCTCCGGAATGTCCAGTCCCTCGCGGAGCAGATTTATTCCTATCAGCACGTCAAATTCGCCGAGGCGCAGATCCCGTATTATCTCCATGCGCTCGATCGTACCTACGTCGTGATGCATATATCGACAGCGAACACCGACGTTTGTAAGGTATTCTGTCAGATCCTCGGCCATCTTTTTAGTGAGAGTCGTCACAAGAGTACGCTGACCCATTTCTGTCTTTTTGTGGATCTCATCAATGAGGTCGTCTATTTGGTTTTCAGTCGGTCGGACAAATATCTCCGGGTCAAGAAGCCCCGTAGGCCGGATGATCTGCTCGGCTATCTGCCCTGCCCGCTCACGCTCATACTCACCTGGAGTAGCCGACACATAGACTCGCTGGTGGATCCTGCCGGAAAATTCCTCGAATTTGAGCGGCCTGTTATCAAATGCGGACGGGAGACGAAATCCGTATTCAACGAGCGACTCCTTGCGGGCTCGGTCACCCCGATACATTGCCCTCACCTGCGGGAGCGTAACGTGACTTTCGTCCACGAACAGGAGAAAATCGTCCGGGAAATAATCAAGCAGTGTCATTGGCGGTGTGCCGGGTGCGCGGTTTGAGATGACGCGGGAGTAATTCTCTATACCGCTGCAATAGCCCAGCTCCTGTATCATTTCGATATCATAGTCCGTGCGCTGTCGAATACGCTGAGCCTCTATATATTTTCCGTTTTCCCTGAAAAAATGTTCGCGCTCGTCGCACTCTTCGCGGATGCGTCCTATTGCGGCGTCCAGCTTATCTTTGGTCGTGACATAGTGGCTGGCGGGATAGAGCGCAACATGGCTGAGGTATCGTATCGGCACACCGGTAACTACATTGATCTCACTTATCCTGTCTATTTCGTCGCCGAAAAACTCAACTCGGATAGCCTTGTCATTTGAATACGCGGGAAATATCTCCACGGTATCGCCGCGGACGCGGAACATATTGCGGGCAAAAGCAATATCGTTGCGCTCGTAGCGTATCTCGATGAGTCTTCTCAGTAGCTTCTCTATCTCAAGAGTCTGACCAACGCGCAGTGATATCATCATCTTCGCAAAGTCGTCCGGCTCTCCGAGCCCGTATATGCAGCTCACGGAGGACACAACAATAACATCCCGTCGCTCAAGAAGTGAGCAGGTGGCGCTGATACGCAGACGGTCTATCTCGTCGTTTGTCGAGGCATCCTTCTCTATGAACGTGTCTGTGTGCGGTATGTATGCCTCCGGCTGATAATAGTCATAGTACGATACAAAGTATTCAACGGCGTTTTCGGGAAAAAACTCCTTGAACTCACTGCAAAGCTGCGCGGCAAGGGTCTTGTTATGCGCAAGAACGAGCGTGGGTCTGTTGACCCGTGCGATTACGTTAGCCATCGTAAAGGTCTTGCCGGAGCCGGTGACACCGAGAAGCACCTGCTCGTCTATTCCGTTTTCTATACCCGCAACCAGCGCGTCAATAGCCTCCGGCTGATCTCCGGTAGGCTGATAGGATGATACAAGCTTAAATTTATCCATTACCGCTCCGAACTAAAAAACTTTTCAGAATATTATATCACTGTCCGTTGGAAAGCTCAAGATGTTGTACTGTCCGCGCGGTGAAAAATACCGGGCAAAGTCCGGCCGACACAGGAAAGCATACACTTTCCCATGTCAGTCAAGCTGTACCAGATATTTATTTAATCACCGTCAACAATTTTTACAGCCGACGCAAGAAGCATTGCCGCTTCCGCACGGGTCATTTCCTCGCCGATAAGTCTCCCCTCTTTCACGATTCCGTAGGCGCTGAGGTTTGCGCAGGCCTGCGCCGCATCGTTGTCAAGCTCCTCATGCAAAGGAAGGTAGGAGACAGTCTTTAATCCGAGAATATCATTCAGCATTACGGCGGCCTCCGACTTGCTGATGGGGCGCGTCGCATCGAAGTCATTGCCGTCCCCGGACGTTAGTGAAATCCCGTTTATTGCCGCCGCGGATACATATTCCTTCATCCATGCGGGTATGCTCTCGTCGTCGCTGTAGCCGGTATTAACAACTCCGGATACGATGTCTTCCCCGGCGAGGAGCATACACATACTCATAAATTCTCCGCGAGTGACGGTTTCCTCCGGGCAGAACTGATATTTTCCGCATAGCTGTCGGCCGGTAAATATACCGCGCTCGCTCAGGAGCACCGAAGCGTATTCGGCGGCGTTCCCCTCCATGTCAGAGTAGGAAACCTTCGATTTCTGCTTCTCTATGGTGATGATAACAGTGGCCTCCTGCGAGCCGTTACCCTCGCTGTCTACAGCCCTGTAGCCGAAATAGTCCTTGCCCTTCTTGTTCTGGCGCGGCGTGTAGATAAAGCTGCCGTCATCCATAAGCTCTATGTCTCCCTTTATCGGCGCCGTGGTTATCTCGAAATAAAGCTCATCCCCATCGGAGTCATATGCCGAGAGCACGCCGCCGAATGACGTGTTCCTGTAGGTGGTGAACTCAAGGTTTTCGGCAATAGGCGCCATGCCCTGCGCAAATGATGCGCTCCCTATTCCGGCCAAAAGCAATACAGACAGTGAAAGAGCCGTCGCATATCTGACGAAACGTTTCATATTCATACCTCCCGGTAAAAGTCTGTTGGTAGTATGTGCATATTACGGGCATTTATTCAAATAAAGGTAGACTTGTGCAGAGGAAATATGATAGAATAACAGCACATCAAGCGAGAGGAGAATCCACATATGAGCATTTCGCCAGCCGCACTGTGGCTCAACACCGCCTTTGCCGGCTTTGACTACGGTATTACAGCCGCAATTCATAAGCTTTATGAGCTTGCAGGGGGATTTTTTACCCCGTTTCTTGAGTTTTTTTCACTTCTTTGCGACCCGGTGGTAATTATCATCATCGCGCTTCTGCTTGCTTTTTTCAAGCGTACCCGTCGTTTCGGTCTCGCCGTACTGCTGGGGATCGCGATAGGCGCGCTTATGACGAACTGCTGTCTCAAGCTTCTCATCGCAAGACCCAGACCCTATGCCGACGAAGCAAGCGTATATCATCAGTTCTGGCTTCTCGTCAAGCAACACACGGAGAGCGACAACAGCTTCCCCTCCGGCCACACGACTGCCGCATTTGCCGCCGCCACCGCGATATTCTTCCGCTGTGACAGGCGCTATAGCTGGCTTGCTTTTGTCGCCGCGCTACTTGTCGCCGTCTCGCGCATTTATCTTGTCGTCCATTACCCGAGTGACGTTCTTGTTGGGCTTATAGTCGGCATCGTTTCCGGCTCGCTCGGTGCTCTGATAGCCTCAAAGCTGCCCGAAGTGTGCTATGAGACCAACTTTCTTCACCTAAATAAGGGCAAGCATGAAAAAGCATAGATAATCTTGAGAGGATGGATTAAATGTTCGGTCTCGGAAAACTCAAATTCCGCTGTGTGGATAAAACCAAAATAAGCGACAGCGAACACATTGACGATTACAACTCTGCCGAGCCCATCGGAAGAGTGCGCTACGGCACGCTCGGTATGTATTACCGTGACCTTGGCAAGAAATATTTTGTCCCATACGAATACATTGAGCGCGCCTTTATCCGAATAAGTGAGTGTCACCCAGACGACAGTCCCGCATATTATTACTACCGGCTTATACTTGTCCACGGCGAGAAAGAATTCGCTAACCTGATCTTCAACGACGAAGCCCCTGCGTACCACGCACTTGACGAGCTCATTCGTGTGAGCCCCGACACGAAAAAGGGCTATGTGCCGCCCGCAGACGGGAAAAGGCCGGCAAGGTTCTGTTGAGCGGTACAGCCGCAGTGCGCATCTTTCAGTAAGTCAACAAAAAACACTCCCTCTGTCTTATGACAGCGGGAGTGTTTTTTATATTGGGATTATTCCTCGACGTCAGCCTCGGGAGCGATACCGGTCGCCTCTCCGCTTGCGGAGACTTCGTAGACCAGAGCGTCTTCCTGAGCGTCCTCATCCTCGTCCTCGCCTGCAAGTGCGGCGGGCGCGGGCTCGGCCAGTGCGCGGATGGAGAGGGAAATCTTATGCTTCTCTTCATCAATCGCGGTGATTTTCGCCTCGACAACGTCACCGACGGAAAGAACATCCTCGGGCTTGCCGATACGACGATTTGCGATCTGGGAAATATGGATCAGGCCGTCAACGCCGGGCAGAACTTCTGCGAACGCGCCGAAGGGCATGAGCTTGACAACGGAGACGGATGCAACGTCACCGACAGAGTACTTGCTGGTGAACTGAGTCCAGGGGTTGCCGTTGGGATCCTTGTAGCCGAGGGAGATCTTGCGCTTCTCCTTGTCGAAGTTGATGACATAAACCTCGACCTCGTCGCCGACAGCAAGAACCTCAGAAAGCTGCTAGATGCGACCCCAGCTGAGCTCGGAGACGTGAACCATGCCGTCGATGCCG
>CAZPLL010000005.1:0-46569 GCA_964587485.1 uncultured Oscillospiraceae bacterium
CAGAGTTCTCAGTATGAGTCATCTTTTTTGGAATCTTTATTTTACAACTTACAGATATCTCGCGGTCTTTCTCTGCCGATAAAGCGAAGGAAGTTCCCGGACAGTATTTCGTCGAGCCTCTCCCCCTCGAGTCCCAGCGGTATCATCACAAACTCCGGCCTGTCGTGGACAAAATGCCCGTCACAGCCCACCGTTACGGGCTCCCTGCGGCAGAGAAAATCGCGGACTATTTCGTGGCGTCGGTGGTTCTCCCTTTCGTCAAAGGGCTTCCCGGCAGCGTTTCCGTAGACGAAGCGGCTGCCGATGTCGGTTCCGTAGATGATGCGGTCGTGGTAGGTCTCGAAGAACGCGCACGTTTCCCCCGGGCGCGCCGAGAGCGCGTCGTACATCTCTATCCCGGGCGTAAGGTCGGTCATTACATTCGGGTATCTGTCAAGAATATCCCCGAGCCGTTCAAGGCTCTCCGACATGAAGAACATATGCGCGAATGTTACGCGAAGCCCCGGATGACGCTCAAGCACAGTGAGTATCTGGCGGTACTGCTCCTCGTTATTTATGAAGCTCTCGTCATAGAACCAGCCCATTTTTGCCGCCCACTCTGGGACGTTCTCCCTGTCCCAGAAGCTGGCAGGGTCGTTTATGTGCATGAGGAGAGGTATCTGCTCCTCCTCAAGGAGCGCCCAGTACGGTTCCCAGCAGGGCAGGTCAAAGTCGGGTATCGGGAACGCGCGGCGGAGCTGAGGCTTTCCCTCGAGCATTTTTATCCCGTCACAGCCGCGCGCTATAAGCTCCCGCGTCTGTGCCGCGAGGCGCCTGCCCATGTCCTCTCCGCCGCGCAGGTATATCTCCGTGTCAAGGCCGCCGCATACGAAGAATCTGCCGGGATACAGCCGCTTTAGCCGTAGCCCGTCCTCCGTGACCGGTGCGCCCGTTCCCCGGGAAATGGCGGCGATGTTGGCCATATCAGTGCCGGTGCCGTCAAGAAAATCCGAGAAATATTCCGCCGACAGCGCGGCACAATAGTGAACGTGTCCGTCAACTACCCTGTGACCCATGTACATGAAGCATATCCCCTTTTAGTTTTATTTACCCTATTTATAATAACACGATTGAAAAGGCGGCGCAATCATGATAAAATTCAGAAAAAAACACAGGAGACAGATATGAGCGACAATTTCTTTGCATATATCTCGCGTATGCGCTATATTCGGCGCTGGAGCCTGATGCGAAACTCCATACCCGAGAACATTCAGGAGCACAGCCACATGGTCGCGGTCATCGCGCACGCGCTGGGCGTGATACGACGCGACGTGTACGGCATACCGTGCGACCCGGACAAATGCGCCGCCGCCGCGCTTTTCCACGACAGCTCCGAGATACTCACCGGAGACCTACCCACCCCCATCAAATACCACAGCGAGGAGATACACGCCGCCTATATGCAGGTGGAGGCTCTCGCGTGTGAGAAGCTGTTGGACACTCTGCCCGAGGAGCTGCGGGGTGCCTACGAGTCACTGCTTATCGGGGAGGAACAGCGGGACACCCACGAGATAGTCAAGGCCGCCGACCGTCTCTCGGCATATATAAAGTGCATTGAGGAGCGCCGCGCCGGTAATGACGAATTTTTGCAGGCCGAAAAGCAGACCCTGCGCAAGCTTGAAGCCGACCCCATGCCGGAGGTCGGGTACTTCATCGAACACTTTATCCCCGCCTTTGAGCTGACGCTGGACGAGCTGGGAACGATAGGAGAATGACCATGGAGAACAGTAAACTTGAACGCATAAACGAGCTCGCCCGCCTCGCAAAGGAGCGCGAGCTGACGGCTTCGGAGCTGGAGGAGCGCGACACCCTGCGCAAGGAATACATTGCCGAGTGGCGAAAGAGCGCCATGCAGGTGCTGGACAACACCTACATCCAGACCCCCGACGGCAAAAAGCACAAGCTTCAGCGCCGGGAAAAGTAATATCGCACACGAAAAAGCCCGCCCGAGTCCAAAGGGAGACTCGGACGGGCTTATTATCTTTTCGTCAGCCGACGTGAGGCGGCACAGTGTCACTGTCACTCTTCTTCGGAGCTTTCCTCCGGGGCGAGGTCATCGCTGAGACGCAGACCCGCCGTCTGGGTGACGGGGAGGGAGAAGGATATGGCGTGCGCGGGGGTATCGGGGCCTGCCATCTTCATTATCGCCTGCATTATCCCGTCCTTTTTGGAGGTTTTCGTGGCGATGAGGACAAGCGTCTTGTCAGACGCAAGCGTTACGCCGAAAAATCTCTCCGCGCTCTCCATACCGGTCCCCTTGGCGTGGATGATGGTGCCGCCGCCCGCACCGGCAGAACGGGCCGCATCCATGACTGTTTCGCCGTAGCCCTGATCGCATATCGCAATTATCAATTCTCTGTCCGTATTTTTCAAAACCGACTCTTCTCCTCTCGTAAACTTCTGCCCTCTGAGCAGGAACGCAAGCTCTCTTTTCCCGCCCACGCTGGATGCCGGGATGATGAGCGCCATGCCCACGCCCGGAATGTCTATTTTGACCTTCGTCTCCAGCTCGTGCTTTATTGTCCGCCAGCTTGCCTCCGTAACGAAGGCCATGCAGACCGCTTTTTCCGAGCTTGACAGCGGCGGGTAGCGCAGACTCGCGGTGTCCATGGTGCCGTGGCCGAGAGTGACAAAGCAGACCTCCACTCCGGTCTCCCGGAATATCTGCATGAAATCAGGAAGCCTTGACCGCTCGGCGACAGTCAGAAGATAAAACACATTGCTCATATGTACGCTCCCTTACAGTTCGATTATCGAGTAATTATCAAGCTCGGCATAGGCGTCGCTGTAGTCCTGCTCGCCGACGCGGCGGGAGGCACTCAGCCTGTACGAAACGCCGAGTATCTGTATCGTTATCAGCGGAGTCATCGCGACCATCGCCACGACACCGAAGGCATCCGTTACAACGTTTCCGCCCACCGCCGTACACGCGCCGATGGAAAGCGGGAGAAGGAATGCCGCCGTCATGGGGCCGGAGGCCACGCCGCCGGAGTCAAACGCCACGGCCGTGAATATCGGCGGGACGAAGAACGACATCAGCAGTGCGATGGCGTAGCCGGGTATCATGAAATACATGATATTGATACCGGTAAGCACGCGCAGCATCGAAAGTCCGACGGACACGGACACGCCGATGGATAGTGAATCTCTCAGCGTGCGGCCGGGGATGGCGCCGTTCGTGATCTCCTCGACCTGCTTCATGAGGACATACACGGCGGGCTCCGCGCGCACGATGAAGAAGCCCATCAGCATACCTATCGGAACAATGACCCATCCTCCGCCGATGGAGGCGAGCGCCGCGCCCATGAACGAGCCCACAGGCATGAAGCCGACGTTGACACCGGTCAGGAAAATGACCAGCCCCGCGAAGGTGTACACCAGGCCGATCACGGTACGGTTCATGGTTTTCTTATCAAGCTTCAGCGAGAATATGCGGAAGATCGCGAAAAACGCCACAATGGGCAGCAGTGCCAACGCCACCTCTTTTGTATAAAGCGGTATCTCGCGCAGGAACAGCACACCCAGCTCCGAGGTCGTGGCGGCGGCGGGTAGCGCCGAAGTAGAATAATTCGCGGCATCCCCGCTGTAGAGGATGCTGAGTATGAGCACCGCAAGGATGGGGCCGATCGAGCATATGGCGACAAGGCCGAAGCTGTCGTCCGCGGCCTTTTTATCCGAGCGGATGGAGCATATGCCTATGCCGAAGGTCATTATGAACGGCACCGTCATGGGGCCGGTCGTGACACCGCCCGAGTCAAATGCCACGGCCAGATAATTTTCGGGTGCGAAGAAGGCAATAGCAAAAACTACCGCGTAAAACACTATCAGCAGCGCGCGAAACGAGACGTTGAAGAGCATACGCAGCACCGCTATCACGAGGAAAAGTCCCACACCCGCGCCCACGGAGATGATAAGCACACTGTTAGGGATGCTTTCCACCTGATTCGCGAGCACCTGAAGATCCGGCTCGGACACCGTTATCATCACTCCGAGGAAGAATGTCACCGGGATGACCAGCCAGAGATGGCGGCTTCTGGTGAGCTGGGAGCCGATGCTGTTGCCCATGGGCTCCATGGCAAGCTCCGACCCCTGATTAAAGAGCATCATGCCCACCACGAGCATCGCCGACCCGGTGAGGAACGCGAGCATCAAATCCGTCCCCATCGGGGCAATGGTAAGCGAGAGCACAAGGACTATCGCCACCATGGGCAATACCGCGCTCAGCGCTTCGTTAAATTTTTCCGCTAACTTTTTTCTGTACAATTGGATCCACCGTTTCTGTCAGTCTCAAATATCAAACGTGGCCTGCAAGCTCTGCGTGCAGGCCGACATTTCCACATAGATATCCATATATATTATAGCACGGGTCATCCCGAATGTCAACCGAAAGCGGGACAAATGATTTCAGCCCTTACAAAACGCCTTGACGTGCCGGGTCGAACGGTTTATATTATTAATGAAGTCTCGGCGCCGACCTCCCGGAGGGGCGGCAAAACCGTATACGAAAGGAAGATCAGAATGTTTATTACCGATGATATACGCTACATAGGCGTGAATGACCACAATGTAGATCTTTTTGAGGGGCAGTACATCGTCCCCAACGGCATGGCATATAACTCATACGTTATCCTTGACGAGAAGATCGCCGTCATGGACACCGTCGATCGCAATTTCACCGATGAATGGCTCGGGAAGTTAGCCGACGCGCTCGGCGGGAGAAAGCCCGATTACCTCATCGTCCAGCACATGGAGCCGGATCACTCCGCAAACATCGTGAGCTTCGCGGACAAATACCCCGAGGCCGTCATCGTCTCCTCCAACGCCGCGTTCGCCATGATGAAATGCTATTTCGGCACGGACTTTGCCGAGCGCCGTATGATCGTCGGTGAGGGCAGTACGCTCTCTCTCGGCCGTCACACGCTCTCCTTTGTCGCCGCACCCATGGTTCACTGGCCGGAGGTCATCGTGACCTACGACAGCACCGACAAGGTGCTGTTCTCCGCCGACGGCTTCGGCAAGTTCGGCGCGCTGGACGCGGACGAGGACTGGGCATGCGAGGCGCGGCGCTATTACATCGGCATCGTCGGCAAGTTCGGTGCGAATGTTCAGTCGCTTCTCAAAAAGGCCGCGAAGCTTGACATCCGTATCATCTGCCCGCTCCACGGCCCCGTGCTGAGCGAGGATCTGGGATATTATATAAACCTTTACGACATCTGGTCTTCCTACCGCGTGGAGAGTGAGGGCGTTGTCATTGCCTACACCTCCGTTTACGGCCACACAAAGGAGGCCGCTCTCCTGCTGGCCGAGAAGCTCACGGCAAAGGGCTGTCCCAAGGTGACGGTGACCGACCTTGCCCGCGACGACATGGCGGAGGCCGTGGAGGATGCGTTCCGCTACGGCAAGCTCGTCCTTGCCACCACCACCTACAACGCCGACATATTCCCGTTCATGAGGGAGTTTGTCGATCATCTCACCGAGCGCGGCTATAAGAACAGAACCGTCGCCATCATCGAGAACGGTACATGGGCACCCGCCGCGGCAAAGGTCATCAGAAAGATGATGGAGGGCTGCCAGAACATCACATGGGCGGAAAACACCGTCACGGTCAAGGCCGCGCTCAACGCGGACTCCCGGGCGAAGATAGACGCGCTTGCCGAGGAGCTCCTGTGAGGGCGGTATCGGGCATGGCCGTCAAGAGCATAACGGCATTATACAGGTAACGTTTATGCCCGTGCTCTCCGACTCTTGATTTGAGTCGGCGGGCACGGGCATTTTTTCGGTTCTTTTTCTAATGAGGCACTGCCGGGGTTCGTTTCATTATCTCTGCTCGTTTACATAGATATTTGCCTTGCTCTGGATGATCCTTGCGACCTCCTGAGCGCTCTTCTGGCCGGAGAAGTACGCCTCGGCCTGCTCCGTTACTATGCTGATAATGTTCTCGTCGTAGTTTGCAAGCTTCGTGGCGTTGGCGATAGCCGAGCGCAGTTGTTCGGCCTGCTCCTCGGTCGTGGCGTAAATGTCATAGCTGTTCGTGCCGTCGAACACGGTACCCTTGGCTTGGGGTATGCGTTCGCCGTTCTCGTCAAGGAGATAATTCCCGTCCGCGTCCTTCAGATATTCCACCACCATGGAGGCGGCAAGCTTCTCCTCAAAGGTATTTATGTTGGTGGGCAGGTAGTATCCTGAGCTCTGATACTCGTCGCTGAGGATCATGCGGATGAACTGCCACGCCGCGTCCTTGTCGGCGCAGGTGCTGCTTACACAGTAACCGTCGTTTATGGATATGATGTTGCCGACACCGTGCATGGTGGGGAAGCCGACAAAGGTCACCTCCCCGCCGAACATCTGCTCGTAATTTTCATACATGAAATCAACGTCGGAAAAGCTTGCTATCGTCAGCATTTGCCGTCCCTGCTGTATGCGTGCCGAGCCGTAGTCGTCGGAGGAGTATTCGTAATTCTCATAGTCGAAATCTCCGCAGGAGTTGGCAAACTCCAGAAGCTTTATGAACTCCTCGCTGTCGAAGTGACATTCACCGGTGGCCCAGTTCATATATTCGTCCAGATCGAGCATCAGACACACCGACAGCAGAGTATTTCTGTCATAGCCGACGTCAAAGCCCTCGCACCCCTCGGGCATCTGCGCGAGCGCCGCGTAGTAGTCGTCATATGTCCAGCCGGGCTCGTCGCCCACAACGGAGCTTGCCCCCACCACGGTCGCCACGGCGAAGCCGCCCGGCGCGCAGTACAGCCCGCCGTCCACCTCCAGCGCGGAGAGGACGTTCGGGAAAAAGTCATCACGGCTGAGCTCGCCGTCCGCGTCAAGATAGGGGTAAAGGTCCTCCAGCAGTCCCTTTGCCGCCAACTGTCTGTAGGGAAGCTCATCGAGCGAAAGGATATCCGGCATATCACCGGACATGATCTCCGTGGTCAGCTTGGTCAGGCCGGCCGAGTAATCCTCCTCGGTGTTGAACTCGGAATAATCCGTCACCTCAATACGGTACTCCCCGCCGGAGCGGTTGAAGTTGAGCACTGCCTCGCGTGTCAGGTCATTGATGTACATGACGGCCATGCTCAGCGTCTTTCTCTGCGTGGTCGGGTCATAGGGTGTCTTTTCAACGGTGAAATAATCCAGATCGCAGGTGTCGAAGCTACTGCTGTAGCTACGGGTAAAGCCGCCGACCCTGCCGCTCTCGTCAACATGGACGAACTCCAGATCGTTGCTGTCCACGTCGCAGTCGAGCCAGCTGAACAATTTGTCCGCCTGCTCTTCCGCCAGCGAGTAGCCGTAGAAATTGACCCCTCCGGTGTAATAGAGGTCGTAGTCACCGCCGCCGGATATAAGCTCATAGGCGTCGTAGGGCATGGTGTAGCTCTGCGCGGCAAAGGCTCCGGCCTCGGCGTCGATGAGCTTGAGCGAAAAGCCGCTCCCGTTTTCATACATCAGCACGGCGGCCCGTCCGTCGGCCAGACTGACGAGTGAGTAGACGTAGCCATTGATGTCTATCTCATATGCCTTTGAGCCGTCCGGGGCAAAGGCTATAAGAAAATCATTGCTGTTGATGACGAGGTTTCCCCTGTCGTCATGTACCATGTCATAGATATATACGTCCTCGCCCTCAATGTCGAGCTTTGCTGAGGTGAGCTCCGCTCCGGTGCTGTCGAGGGTGCGTAAGCAGTATCTGTTTTCGTAACGGTAGTAGCTGTAGTAATCATTATCCGCGGACGTCATCCCCTCGGGTGCGTCGTTCCATACGGCATAGCTGTTTTCGAGCACGGTGAGAGTGCCGTCGTCGTTCACGAACAGATAGCTTATGCTCTGCGACGATGAAAACTCGTTCCTGCCGGTGCCGTCGATGTCCATCTCCACCGGGACGTAATTCTCAAGTCGCGCCTCGTGCCCGTCAAAGGTGGAGAATTCGATGTACGGGCCGTACACATCGTACTGCCCCTCGTATTCCGGCTTCGCGCCCTCGGGGATGTTCTCCCCTGTTTTTTCACTGCCGACGGTATAGAAGCCCTCATCGGTCACCGCCTTGGGTATGGAAAAATCCTCGCTGTTTTTGCGCAGGCTGGTGAAGCTTGCGGTATAGACATACTCCGGGTTCTGCACCGTGCCGCCGGTCGGGGTCTTTTCGCTCCCGGTGCTTCCTCCGTCACCGCAGGCTGCAAGGGCGAGCATCATGCACAGCGCAAGAAGCAGTGCCGCCGCATTTTTTAAAGTTCGTTTCATCGTGTCCTCCGAAAGGTTGTGGATTTTGTCCGGGTCGCCGCCGCGCGACAGCTCCCGACGCCGGTTATTATATCATAAACTCTATGTGCAAACGTTTAACAATGCTTAATTTTTATTAAAAAATCGGATGACTTGCAGGCTTCGTGTCCATATGTGCCTCCTGTGGGAGGTGTGGCAAGGCGCTTTCGCGCACCCCAACTGCTCTGTTGTGTGGGGTCGTTTATGGTTTTTTGACAGTCTCAAGCACGGAGTCAACTCGACTCCGTGCTTGAGATAACTCTATACGCGTGTTATTTTTCCGCACGACCGATGCCGAATTCGGCGGCGGGCGTCTGCTGACCGTCAGCGGAGACAAGGGGTACAACGATACGGTAATGTCCCTCGGTGAGCTCGCCGTAGTGACCGATGAAATTGAAGCTCAGTTCCTATGTGATCCATTGTGCCTTTTCAACCCCGTAAAGCAATTGAAATTAAGACCTGTTCGGCGGCTCACAGGCCGTACTGCTCGCGCACTTTTTCACATATGGCGGAGGCTTTTGCCCCGTCGGTCCCCGGCATTTCGCAGAATATTCTCAGTAGCGGCTCCGTACCTGAGAAGCGGATGAGCACCCAGCCGGTATTTTCAAAATACACCTTACAGCCATCAAGATAGGACACGCGATCAATGCCCTCGTCAAATTCGGGCAGCTCGTGCTCCTCATATATGCGGCGCATAAGCTCCTCGCGGCGCTCTGCGGGGAAGGCTATGTTCCTAATCTCGGTGTGATAGCGACCGAACTTGTCCTGTATTTCCTCGAGCAACTTGGACATTTTTTTGCCTGTTTTTGCAATTACCTCCACCAGAAGCGCGCTGGCATAAATAGCGTCCTTGCCGTTGATATGCCCCATGACCGTCAGACCGCCGGAGCTTTCTCCGCCGAGATACGCGCCGGTCTCGCGCATTTTCGCCGAAATATACTTGAAGCCGACCGGCACCTCGTAACAGGTCTCCCCGTAGGTCTGCGCGATACGGTCGAGGAGGTACGTCGTCGCGAGATTCTTGACGACCGGGGTGTGCATCCCTTTATATTCAAGGAAGTAATAGTAGAGTATGCAGAGAATGGCATTGGCATCAACATAGCGCCCCTTGTCGTCGATAAGACCGATCCTGTCGGCGTCGCCGTCGGTGGCAATGCCGAGGTCAAAGCCGTAGTCGGTGACGTAATTTTGCAGGAATTTTACGGTGGATTCATCGGGGGCAGGCATTTTCCCGGCGAAAAGAGTGTCATGCTCCGCGTGGAGCATTTCGATCTCGCAGCGCGCGGTCGAGAAAATCGTGTTCAGCGAACGCAGAGCAACGCCATACAGCGGGTCGATCGCTATGCGGAGATTTGCGCGGCGTATGGCCTCCACGTCAATTTTTGAAATAACGCTGTCGAGGTATTCGTTGAGCGGGTTGAAGAAGGTGATGAGTCCCTCTGTCTCCAGTTCCTTCACCGAACGTACGGGAGCGGTGGTGTCGTTTTCGATGAGCATGGCGATTTTCTTCTCGAGCGCTCCGGTCACCTCCTCGTTTGCGTCGCGCCCGCCCTCGGTGACTATCTTTATGCCGTTATAGAGTGACGGGTTGTGGCTCGCGGTGATCATCATGCCGTATTTGAGCTTATGCGCCATGGTGTAGTACATTATCAGCGGCGTCGGTGACGAGCGCTCGACAAGCATAACGTGGATGCCGTTGCTGGCGATGACCTCGCCGGCCCAGATCATTGCCTCCTTGGACAGGAAACGCCGGTCATAGCCGACTACCACGGGGATGTCCTCCACGTGCTCCTCAAGCACCGTCATGGCAACGGCCTTTGCGACAAGCTGGATATTGGCCTTTGTAAATTCATCGCCGATTATTGCGCGCCAGCCTCCGGTTCCGAAATGCAGCATATTAATCTCCCTTCCGACGTGCGGCCTCCCGCAACGTGCGAAATTTTTTATCGCCTGTTATTATAGTACGCTTTTGGCGTGCTATCAAGATAAAACTGTACAAAGAATGACAAGTCGGAGGATATACAGCAAGCGGCCATCGGTGTTTGACCGACGGATATAACGGCTTTTACAAAACGGCAGAGCTGAGAGAACAGCCTGAACGCTTGATAAGCGTCGCTCTTTTACCTGCTAACTACCATGTATACTACAGGAAAACAAAACGAAATAAACGACAACAAGCGGAGATAGGAAGCCTAAAAAATAAAAAAGAAAAAAGATACCAAAAACCGTGATTTTCACACGATTTCCGGTATCTTTGGCGCAGAAGGAGGGATTTGAACCCTCGCGTGCTTTTTGGACACCTACTCCCTTAGCAGGGGAGCCCCTTCGGCCTCTTGGGTACTTCTGCAGGCTGAAACACAATGCGCTCAAGCATTGCTAAAGTATGATAGCACACACTTGGCGCAATGTCAAGCTTTTGTATTGCCTGCTTATGTAAATTGTTGTAGGTTAGTCGATGACGTGTGACGAACAGGAAAGAGAGAAAGAACCTGTTTATGTCACATCCCCTCCGGGGACGAGCCGGGCTGGGATCATCATTTCGTGCCGCGCTTTTTTCTCGTCTTATAATCCTCGTCAATACTACGCTTCCAATCTGCGGAAAGCGGCGCACTGCAACGCACGGCGCAGATCGCATCACTCACGGCCTCGTAATTGAGCCGCGTTCCCACGCTGTCGGAATGGAAATTGACTGCGCGATCCTCGGCTATGCCGAAATGACTTGCGGTCTCCACGGCGTCAATGTTCGCGCCGAGGAACAGGAACTCCCAACCGTATTTGCTCTTCTCGTGCTCGATCATCTGCTTTACCTTATCGCTGGAATAAATATGGCTGGCGTTCTCCATCCCGTCCGTTGTTATCACGAACAGGGTGTGCTCGGGCACATCCTCCGGACGGGCGTACCTGTGGATGTTTACGATGTGATGTATGGCGCATCCGATGGCGTCGATCAATGCTGTGCTTCCGCGCACGGTGTAGTCCTCGGCGGTCATGCTTTTTATCTCCGACAGCTTCACGCGATCGTGCAGAACCTCGCTGACATGATCGAAGAGCACCGTTGATACATAACACTCGCCGTCCTGCCTGCGCTGTTTTTCAATCAGGGCGTTGAAGCCGCCGATGGTGTCGCTCTCCAGCCCTGCCATGGAGCCGCTGCGGTCGAGGATGAATACCAGTTCCGTAATATTGTTTTTCGCGTTCATTTGAGTTACCTCCAATAATGTACTAAGGCCTGCTCACCTTGTAGCTGTATTATAGAAAATACACTCGGAGGTATGGTCGCCTGAAAAGCGACATTTTATCACCGGGCTTTTACACACCCAGGAGGCACTGGTCAAACGCGAACAAGGCTTCGTTTATCTCGAAAACATTGTAGTTTCCGTTGGTAATAAAATACTCGATTATGATATCAAACTTGTTGCTGTGGGACAGCGCGTAGCCCGCCTTCATCAGCATATCCCGGGTTTCGTCCAGCGACAGCTCGAGTGCAACGGCAAAGGCTATGGCGGTGGTTTTGCTCGGCCGGTAGTTGATATCGCCGCGAATCTTGGAGAACAGCTTGCGGTCGATATTGGCTTTTTTATAAACCTGAGCATCTGTAAGACCGGACTCGTCAATCTTACGCAGGAGCATCTGAGAAAAGCTCTCGTCAAGCTTTCTGAGCATATCATCCAGAGACATTGCCGAAGCCGCCATCGGAGCACAATCCGAGGGTTCACAGGCACAGGGCACCTCGGCGAAGCAGTCCTCAAAAAGAGGCTCACTGTCGCGGAATGCGCTCATTCTGCGCCGACGGGTCAAGCGGTCGTCGCCGTACAGGTCTACATATTTGTCGTCAATGAACTCGGCGATCTCGGTGAAAAGCCTGCTGCTGATCCGATAGGCATTTCGGTCGAAGACGACGAGGTATACCGTCATGTCGTTTTGAAGAAGAAACTCGCCGATCGTGTCAATCGCGACGCGCAACGCCTGCTCCTTCGGGTATCCGTAGGCGCCCGAGGAGATGAGAGGGAAGGCTACCGTCTCACAGCCGTGCTCCTTTGCCAGAGCGAGGGAGGCGCGATAGCACGAAACAAGCTTGTCGCGCTCGCCGTGCTTCCCGTCGTGCCAGCGGGGGCCGACGGCGTGTATCACATATTTGCAGGAGAGATTGCCGGCACCGGTTATCTTTGCGCCGCCTGTTTCACAGCCGCCGAGCGTTTTGCACTCCGCCAGCAGTGCCGACCCCGCGGCACGATGAATACAGCCGTCAACTCCGCCGCCTCCGAGAAGCGTGGGATTGGCCGCGTTGACTATCGCGTCCACGCTCATTTTGGTGATGTCATTTCTGACGATGTGCAGGGGCATTTCGCTCGCCTCTTTCCGTTTTTATTTTGTGCGCGGTGCGCTTTCTTAATGACTACCGCAGAACTCAATCAGGATCTCGAAACCAATGCGAAAGATGCCGAAGCCGCCGCTCAAATCGTCAGAGACGGCAAGGTGAAGGCATAAAAAAGCAGCGACACCTTCCCCGGCCGCCGCTGCTCCACAAGCTAAGGCGCGCCGAGAGCCTCACCCCGGCCACCTCGATTATAAATCGGTAAGGCGAGAAAATCAAGGTGGGGAAAAGTATTGTGCAATTATCTTGCTCGTCGGCAAGGAGCTCAACGGCAAGGTCTGGACGGAAGAAGATTATAAACAGTGGCGGCTTGCTCAGATGGGGCGCGGGCAACGCATGGAAGCGCTCAAGGAAAAGCTTGCCGACCGGCTGACCCGCGCGAACGAGGTCGCGGTCGCGTATATCAATGACGCGACACCGGGAATCTATACCCTCAACCGAAACTACGCCGCTTACGAGATCGAGAGCGTCGGTTCGGGAGTTGATTTCAACCTCTACGATGAGAGCACCGTGAAAAGGCTGATAAAAGACCAGCCGGATCTAATGCCGTATTATCCCGCGAAAAAGGCGCTCAAGCGCGGTATTGATTTGGAGTACGGTAAAAAGCAGATAACGGCGGCGGTCACGAGCGGGATACTGCAAGGCAAGAGTACACGCAAGATAGCCGCAGACCTCCGGGAGCGGATAGTTAACATGAGTGTTGAGAGCGCTATCCGCGCCGCACGCACGACAACCACGGCGGCAGAGAACGGCGGCAGACAGGCGACCTACGAAAAGGCCGCCGAGATGGGCATTGAAATGACGCGGGAATGGTTGGCCACGCACGACGCAAGGACGCGCCACGCGCACGGAATGGCAGACGGTCAGCGTGTGGGAGTCAAAGAGCCGTTCACCGTCGGCGGTGAGAAGCTCATGTTCCCGGGAGATACTTCACTCGGCGCGAGCGGGTGGAACATCTACAACTGCCGCTGTACTGTTGCGACGGCGGTAAAAGGCCATGAGCGCCAGCGGGAAACGTATGCCGAGTGGCTTGAAAGGAAATTCCGCGAAGACCCAGAGGGAACACCGCTTGAAAATACTAAAAATAGTGGTATAATATCCTCGGGAGCAAAAGGAGCTTTGACATCAAAGAATGACCCGGATTACTCGAAGCGCAATGAACACGCAATAAAATATTATTCCAGCATTAGAAATTCAAATCGAAGCAGTATTGTTGATGCCATTTCAAAAAATGTAGATATTGACAGTAAAGAAATCGGCACGGCGCTCGATCATCTGTTTTATACCAAGCATGAGCTTGAAAAAGGCTTTGATTACTTTGACGCGGATTACGACATAGCCGAATCCATACAGCGCTTGCGAGATGGCCGAAACATACAGCCGCATGACTTGATTCTAATACAGCATGAGGCGATAGAAGCTGAATATATGTCAAGCGGAATGACTTTTGACGAAGCCCATAACAAAGCACAAGAGCAATATAATTATGCGTTGGCACTGCGCGTTTTTCGCAGGGCTAACAATTTTGAGTAGGTGATATAATGTTGACCTATAAAATGAATAAAATCGAGGGCGATTTGATTTTGTACGACTATTATCCAGAGGGAAATGGAGCTGTTGGCACGGTTTCAATCAACACAGAAACAGGTGAGACGGCGGTTGTTAAATCCTCTAAAGATGACTTTGGAAACTATTTCGCTTTCAAGCTAATCAAGCGACTGAAAAGCTTCTATGAGGAAAAGAATTACAGACAAGACGGTATAGTGGCTTGGTATTAAACAATGAACATCAATTTCGATTTCAACCTCACCGACAACAGCGAGCTCATAAAAAACGCAGTGCAGGAGCAGATAATAAAGGCGCTTGAGGTCGTCGGCATACAGGCCGAGGGTGATGTGAAAATTGCCATGACTGAGGTGTGGCCGGAAACCGGCACGGATATAGTTGACACCGGCAGACTGAGAAACAGCATCGCGCATCAGGTGGTTGAGGATGAAAAGGCCGTCTATGTCGGCACCAACAGCGAGTATGCCGTATATGTCCATGAGGGTACAGGCAAGTACGCCGTCAGCGGTCGCGGCACACCGAAAAAGCGCTGGGCATACAAGGATAAATTGACAGGCGAATGGCGAATCGGCGTACCTCAAAAGCCAAGAAGATTCATAAAAAACACGATTCAAGAATATCTGGAAGATTACAAGCAACTCATCCTCGACATACTCAAAAACGGATAAAGAAAATCAGTCCATGAAAGTGGGCTGATTTTTTTACGCGTTGCCACTGTAGAGTGGCAGAACGTCAAAAAAAGCTGATATTATGATTATATAAATACTCCCGTGCGAAGAACCGCACCGAGGCAACGAAAAGGAGAGAATACTAATGGCACTCACGAGAAAAGGCCTCAAGGCAATGGGGCTCACTGACGAACAGGTTGACGGCGTGATAGAAGCTCACACCGAAACCGTTGAAGCGCTAAAGAACCAGCGCGAAAGCTATAAGGCAGATGCGGACAAGCTCGCCGAGGTACAGGCAGAGCTTGAGACGCTGAAAAAGGACGGCTACCAAATGTCCTTGCAGAATCGTCAACGATATGACGATGATATAACATTGCCATATCGTTGACGAGAAAGCTGTGCTGTTTATTTTGCTTCCGCTTCCTCTGCCCAGCGGAAGAGCTCGGATGCATCGACGGAGGCCTTGAACACCTTTCCCTCGACAAGCCTTGCGCCCTTACAGCTCGGCGAAAGCTTCTCGTTGGTCTTGCCCATGTCGCTGCCGCTGGAGGTCGCAAAGGGGATAACGGTCTTGCCGGTAAGGTCATAGCCTTCGAGGAACGTGTTGATGATGGTCGGCGCAATGTACCACCAGATGGGGAAGCCGACAAATACCGTACCGTACTCGTCCATATTGTCGCATTTGCCGACAATGGCGGGGCGGGACGAGAGGTCGTTCATCTCAATGGTAGTGCGCGAATTTTTGTTCGTCCAGTCGAGGTCGGGTTTTGTGTAGGGTACTGCCGGTTCAATGGCGTAGAGCTCCGCGCCGACAGCCTCGGCCAGCTTATGAGCTACCTTTGCGGTCGTGCCGCCGACGGAAAAATATGCCACTAATTTTTTGCTCATGATGTTGCCTCCTTTTTATTCTCCGAAATATTCTTTTATGACCTGCATACGTTCGCTCTGCTTCACGCGGAAGGGGCAACGGCTGTCGCAGTGCCCGCAACCGACGCAATCTCCAGCTTTCTTTTCGAGTGTGAGATAGTGCTCCCTCGCCAGCGCGTCGCCGAGGTTCGCGAGGTCATAATACTTGTTGATGAGCGCCACGTCAAGCCCCATCGGGCAGGGGTGGCAATGCTTGCAGTAGACGCACCTGCCCATTGTGTTGCCCGGCGCGAAGCCGCTGATGCAGGAATAATCTCTTTCCGCTTCGTCTGAGTCGAAGAAGGCGAGGACTTCCGACATCTCCTCCTCGCTCCCGTAGCCGGGCAGGACGGATATGACGCCCGGCTTATCAAGGGCGTACTGAATACACTGACTTTTGCTCAGCGCGACACCAAAGGGAGACTGCGCCGCATCCAGAAGCTGTCCGCCGCAAAATGGCTTCATGACCATGATGCCCACGCCCTCCTTCTGACAGCGGCAGTAGAGCTCATAACGCTCGGAATTTCCGCCTATGCCGTAATCTCCGCGACCGTAGTCATAGACGGGATTGATGCTGAACATAACAACATCCGCAATGCCCATATCCAGCACTCTGTGAACCAGCTCGGGCGTGTGAGAGGAGAGGCCGATGTGGTGTATCACGCCCTTTTCCTTCAGCTCCAGTACATAGTCCAATATGCCGTTTTTCCTGTAGGCTTCGAGGTCGCCGTCCTTGTCAAGACAGTGAATAAAGCCAAAGTCGATATAGTCGGTCCGGAGCTTCTCAAGCTGCCACGCGACGGAACGCTTCACTTCCTCAAGCTCGGTCGTCCAGCCGTATTCTCCTGAGGTATAGTCCGCGCCGAAGTGAATTTGCAGATATACCCTGTCGCGAATACCGGCAAAAGCTTTCCCGTAGGCCTCGAAAACGGAGGCGTGACCCGCCGCCATGTCAAAGTAATTCACGCCCTTTTCGACAGCGGCACGGACAGTCGCGATGATTTCCTCCTCCGGCCTTGCGCCTATCGTTGACGCTCCCATACCGATGACTCCGATTTTCTCCCCGCCGTGGGGTAAAGTACGATAGTCCATATTTCATCCTCCGTTCATACAGCCTAAGTGTAGCGGAAAATCATATCGGACGCAACTGTTTTTTCAAGTTTTCGTTTGGAGACGAACGCCTCGCATCCGAAGCTCCGAGCGTATGCCGATTTTGAGCAGGGAAAAGGCTCCGCGGTATTTTCACCGTGGAGCCTTTTGACGGAGGTTGCCGTTAAAGCGTTACGTTGCGCTTCTGATTATTGTATACTCTGTTGAGCAGCGGTCTTACGACATAGTACAGCAGCTTATTGTCCAGATTGAACCAGTATATCAGCATTGAGACAGGGATAATTCCCAGAATACACAACAGCAGTTTTCTTGTTTTCTTTTTCATTCCGCTCACCATCCTTCGTAATCGTCAAAGTCTACAAGGCTTGCGTCCAAAGGCTCCTCCCGCATGACCGTTCTCATGTAGTCGGAGAACTGGTGACGCATATCGTTGCGGCTTACGGTGCGGTGGTCGAACATATCATTCTGTACCCAGACAAGGTGCTTGCCCCTGCTTTGTGCCTGGTCGTTCACGACTCCCGCAAGCCCCATCGCGCCCTTGCAGGTGATGTCGTCATACATGAGCACGATGTCGCAGTTGAATCTTTCCGCCTCGTCCCACACCTCAAGCAGATGCTGATACCCGCCGGTAAGGTGCCGACGCATCACTCCGCGCTCATAGTTGTGTGCGATGCCGAGCAGTGCTTCGTCAAGGTCATCCTCGGAGATGAGGACGTTCCCGGAGAACATATCCATCTGTGCCGCCACAAAAACGCCCCAGCAATTATACGCCCACAGGTTGAAATCAACATAATAGCAGCCGGGACCGCCCCATGTTATCATGCGGTGCCGCGCCTTATCGTAGCTGACCGTCTTGTCGCGGTAGGCTTTTTCGGCGATACGCAGAGCCTTCTTCGCGGCCTTGTCAACATAGGGCATGGTGCCGCCGGAGAAGGTGAAATAGAATGCGTGGAAGAGCGGAGAAATTATCCCGCCGAAGGAGGAGTACGGTGTTTTCGCATACTCCCACAGCTCAAGCTCGTTGCGAACCTCGCTGTTGTGATGTTTTATCACCTTGAAGAACGACTCCTCGTCGAACTTCTCGCCGGTGCTGTCCTCGATAAACCTTATGACCTCCTTCATCTGTGCGAGGGCGTATTTATCGGTAGCCTCATCCTCCCAGCGCATCGGGATGCCCGCAGGCATGGAGGGTATTTTTATGCGGCGCTCTATAAGCTGGCTGTTCATGGTCGAGGAGTCGCAGGGCATATTGTTTGTCACGAGGCAGGCACCGACCTCGGGGAAGTCGTCATTGATGGCAACACCCGCGGCGTTCGCGCTCAGACGGCAGGAGTCGGCCGGGAGGCCGACATTCTCCATGATATCCATGTAAAACGGCGCAAGGTTCTGATCCATATATGTGCCGAGAAGGCCCTGAAGCACCTCGAGCGGCAGAGCCTTTAGATTGGGAAAGCCCGCGACGATCTCGGGACACATCGTCTGCTCAAGCATGACGTATTTATTTGCCTTATCGGTATCGCCGAAGCGGCGGTCGCCTATCATGCTGTCCGCGATCATGCCGGTCGCGCCCTTCATTATAGCGTGCATATGGGTGTGAGCAACGCGCAGAGACGGCCCACGCATCCCGGCTGTGCACTTATCTATCATGTGGAGCGTGCCCATGTATGAGCCGAACCACCGATATTCAAACAGACCCTTTGCAATGCGCACGGGAGATTTTGCGATAAACTGCGCGAGTATGCCGAGGTTGGCCGCCCACTGTAGATAATCGTAAAAGGTGTCCCTCGCGCCGCGCCATTCACGGTGCTTCGCGATGCCGCTGCCCTTGTAAAAACGCTTTGCTCCGTTTGCCATCACTGTTCACCTCTTTGAAGCTTTTTTATCTCTATGCTCTCTACGAAAGCCTGAAATCTCGTGCGGAGCTGACCCGCCGAGGCCATGGTGTATTCCTTTTCTATGCCAATGCAGGGGATGCCCTCGATGTCGTTCATGTCGTGTACGCCCATGATGCGCTCATAGCTCCAGTATTCACAGAATTTCATCTGGAGGTAGAGTATGCCGTCCGCCCTGTAATCGCGCACGAGGCGCTTGAGGGTGCTGCGGCGCTGAAGCTGTTTCTCACGGTTCATAAAACGCGGGCACTCGCTCGTGTCGAGATAGTGGCGGGCGACGGCGGCGAGCGCGCTTTCTCCGTCCCTGATCTCTATCTGCTCTCTGCCGGGGATGGAACCGTAGCAGTAACGGTCGGCGGCAACATACGCGCCGCAATCCTCAAGGAGCTTTGTGAACGCTGGGTCATCCACCTCCGAACCGGTCACGACGAGACGGGCGCGGTAGGATGGCTTTGTATCCGCCTCACGCGCTTTTATCTCGGCAAGGGTCTCGCGCAGTCTGTCGATTATCAGATACTGCGGGCATACCTCGGAAACAAGCTGGATAACGTGAAACTCATAGCCCGTTACCGGGGGATTATCAAGCCTGCGCATATCGCCGATCTCGCTCACGATACGGCAGAGCTCGTTGTGCTCGTCTATCGCGCTGCGGATCGAGGCGTCGGAGACATCCACGCCGTAAACCTCCGCAAGCGGTTCGAGTATGTACTTGCGAAGCTGTGTCTCGTAGTGTTCGTATGTGGCGGCGGTGGTCACGAAGGGCACGTCCATCATGCTCATAAAGAAGCTTTCGTTCTGCTTTTTTACAAGACCCATTATGTCGAAATACTCATGCGCCCGGTGCATCATCTGGCAGGTCTCGGACGAGAACATCGCGGAGAGAAAATTGTATCCGCCTTCCATGCTCCGCTCAAGTATGCTGCGCGTAAAGGGGCAGGTCTTGTTGGTCATGTAATATGTGCCGATGTCGGTGTTGGTCGTCCCCGGCGCGCGCAGACGCACCGAGAAGCATCCGTCCAGATTCAGCAGTACCTCGGGAATAAAGTAACAGGTGTAGCCCAGAGCCCGTCTGCCCTCGGCCGAGGCATGCCTGACAAGCTCGTTGTTTGCATCCTGAAGCAGATTTTCAAAATAAATCAGGTGCTTTAAGTCTTTCATACGTTCCTCCCTGCGTGTCGTTTCCTGCGGCCCATCGAAAAAACGGAACAGTGTATATAGACGCGCGCATTTTCTGTGAATAATCACAGTAGAATATTAGCATATGGTTACTTTTATGTCAACAAATAAATACCGGTATCTGAGAATTTTTTCTTGACAATCAGGTAATAATGCCGCATAATTACCCTGTGATTGTGATTAATCAATCACGATGTTTTTGGGCGGTGTAGCTATGGCTTTTGAAAAGATCAACATCCCCTCCGCGAAGGAATGTTTTTTCGAGAATATAAAATCCAAAATACTTGCCGGCGAGCTTGTTCCCGGGCAGAAGCTTCCGTCGGAGCGGGAGCTTGCGGAGCAGACGGGGCTGAACCAGTCTGCCGTCCATCTTGCGATAAAGGACCTTGAGCACACGGGATTTCTGACGATAGTGCCGCGCCATGGGACGTATGTTGCCGATTTTATGCTCAATGGGAACTATGATACGCTCCATGAGATACTCAAATCGGGCGGACGGCACATGACGAGGGAGCGGATAGTTGCCCTTGTGGAGACCAGAAACGCCGTTGAGGGCGGCGCGCTGATCCGTCTTGCGAGGGATCATACCGAGGCCGACATAGCCATACTTGAGGAGCATATTGATATGTTCAGGGCTCTTCGGGGCACCGAGCCGACCGCGGAGGAGCTCGGACGCATGACCAAGGATTTTCATTATCTCATCTGCAAGCTCAGCCGCAACGAGGTGTTTCACCTGCTCATGAACTCCTTTGCCGAGATATCACAGGATCTCTGGCGGCACTGCGCCGGCCACTGGGGGCTGGAGGGGCTCATAGAGCAGAGCGAGCATATCGTTGCTCTGATAAAGCAGGGGAGAGGCCTCGAGGCTCAGGTGTACATCACGGAAAAGTTCGACGAATTTGTGCGTGAAAGAGGCATACTCATGTGATTGCCGCACCAGACGCGAAGCCGACAGATATCACGAAAAAAGGACTGCATTCCGTTTTGTGAAATGCAGTCTTTTCAAATTCCTTTTGAGAGACAATATAAAAAGCCGAGCCTTTGGCCGAGTTCCGTTGCTCATTTTCTTTGTGATTGTTGTCTTGACCAAAATCCTTTCCTCAATTGCCTATATGCGTACCCCTCTATTATGACATAAAAAGCCCAAGGGGAGCATTTTAACGTTCGCCTTGGGCTTTTTATCTGTGCGCTAATACGCGATTATGAATTGCTGTGGTTTGGGCTTATATTTCACGCCCGAGACAAGACCCATCGCGGCGAACATCGTCACCATTGACGAGCCTCCGTAGCTGAAAAACGGCAACGTGATACCGATGACCGGGGTGATGCCGAGGCACATACCGACATTGACAAAGGTCTGTGCCGCCACGGCGCCGCCCACGCCGATGCAGATGAGCATATCGTAGGTGCGCCCGGCCTTCAGTCCGATGCGGAAGCAGTGGACGATGATGATAACCAGCAGTGTGAGCGCCAGAATACAGCCGATCATACCGAGCTGTTCACCGACACTGGCAAAGATGAAGTCCGTATGCTTCCCGGTGAAGGCGGTGGTCGTATGTCCCTCCTCCACGCCGGTGAGACGGCCGGAGGCAAGGGTCAGACGGCTCTGCGTGGTCTGCCAGCGGATGCCGTAGCCCTCCGGGTCAACGGAGGCGTCATAGGGCGCAATGATACGGTTTTTCTGATAATCCTTGAGGAAGTAGTTCCACAAAAGCGGGATCATGGCCGCCACCGCCGCCGCCCCCGCCGCGAACCAGTACAGCCTCACACCGACGGCAAAGAACATTATAAGGAATATGATCAGAAGTATACTCGCGCTTCCGAGGTCGGAGGAGACGACGACGATCGCGCCGAATACCAGCACGAAATGCCCCGCCATCTGAACCACGGACAGGAAAGAGCTTATATCATTATATTCCTTGAGCACTGTCATCTGCTTTGCGGAGACAACGATGTAGAGGACTTTTATGACCTCCGAGGGCTGTATGCCTATGCCCGCGAAGCGTATCCAGCTTTTGTTTCCCGTGCCGTCGTCCTGACCGAAAACAACGAGCAGGACGAGCAGCAGCACGTTTATCGCGGTCAGCACCTTCCAGTTGCTGCCCAGAATGTCCGAGTCGATTATGGTGAACACCACGAACGCGCCTATGCCGATGAAAATGGACATGACCTGGACGACAACATACTTGGTGGGGTTATCCACCCAGACGGTGCCCTCCATGCCTGCCGCCGCGTAGTATACCATGACGACACCGTACATTGCGCTTATAAGGCAGACAACGAGCAGGAACATATCCGCCCGATGGACAAATTCAGATATATATTTCTTGAGCTTTTTTATGTTGATACGCCGCCTTTCCGTGCGATGCGGAGAACCGGAAGCGATTTTCTACAAATCCCGGTCTTTTTACTGCGTGCATTTTATCACATAATTTCTCTTTACGCAACGGTATAAAAAGTGTATAATAGCCGGAGGAAAAAAGTTTACATTACTGGAGCGGGATCATTTTGGTTTATATTACTGAAAACGAGGCCGAAACCGAGGCTCTGGGTGCGCGCTTTGCGCGGAGGCTTCCCGGTGGCACGGTGGTCGCGATGTACGGTGACCTCGGCGCGGGAAAGACGGCCTTTGTGCGCGGCATGGCACGGGGCATGGGGCTTGACTGCCGTGTTTCCAGCCCCACGTTTACGATCGTGAACGAATACCTCGGCGAGCGGGAGCTCATCCATTTTGATATGTACCGTCTCGGCGGCGCGGACGAGCTTTTCGATATCGGCTGGGAGGATTATCTGAACCGTGGCGCGGTCTGCGCAGTCGAATGGAGCGAAAATGTCCGTGACGCTTTCTCGGGAGACGAGACGGTGGTCAGGATAGATAAGCTCGGCGACACACGCCGCCGCATAACCATCGAGGGGGCGGAAGAATGTTGATACTGGCTTTTGAATCCTCCGCAAAGGCCGCATCCGTGGCGCTCTGCCGGGACGGACAGCTTATATCGCAGTACAGTCAGTGCAGTGGGCTCACTCACAGCCGCACCCTCCTGCCCATGGCGGAGGATATGCTGAAAAACGCGGAGCTCACCATTGCCGATGTTGACGGCTTTGCCGTCGCTCACGGCCCCGGCTCCTTCACCGGGATACGCATAGGCGTCTCCGCGGTCAAGGGTCTTGCGTGGGCATCGGATAAGCCCTGCGTAGGCGTGTCTACTCTCGAGGCACTGGCGTGGAACGGTGCGTGCGTCGGCGGCTGCGTCTGCCCGGTGATGGATGCGCGCCGCTCACAGGTGTATAACGCCGTTTTTGAGATAAAGGACGGCAGACCCGTCCGCGTTACGCCCGACAGACCCATAGCTCTTTCCGAGCTTGCCGATGAGCTTCGTGCGCTCGACGCGCCGGTTCTTCTCCTTGGGGACGGCGCAAAGCTGACAGCGGACTACTTCGCCGAGAACGGCATCCCCTTTACTCTCGCGCCGGAGAATATCCGCTGGCAGAGTGCGTGGGGCGTTGCGATGGCGGCACAGGATAAATGCTTCGGCTCGGCCGATGAGCTTTTGCCGGTGTACCTCCGCCTGTCTCAGGCCGAGCGTGAGCGGCAGGAGCGCCTTGCCGCGGAAAAACAGGTTTGATCAAAATTCATATATAAAAGGAGTTCGTGAAACATGAGCAAAGTATGCGTTTTCGACCACCCCCTTATTCAGCACAAGCTGTCTGTCCTCCGTGATAAAAACACCAGCGTCAAGGTATTTCGTGAGCTCATCTCCGAGATAGCAATGCTGATGTGCTACGAGGCGACCCGCGATCTGCCCCTTAAGGAGGTCGATGTCGAAACCCCCGTCGCCGTTGCAAAGTGCAAGCGTATCGCCGGCAAGAAGCTGGCTGTTGTCCCCATCCTCCGCGCCGGTCTCGGCATGGTTGACGGTATGGTCAGCATGATGCCCAATGTCAAGGTCGGTCATATCGGACTTTTCCGTGACCCCGAGACTCACGAGCCCGTAAAGTACTACTACAAGATGCCCCCCGATATCACCGAGCGTGATATCATCGTCGTCGATCCCATGCTGGCTACCGGCGGCTCCGCGTCCGCGGCGATCCAGTTCCTCAAGGATGACGGCGCAAGCAACATCAAGCTCATGTGCATCATCGCCGCGCCCGAGGGCGTAGCCCGTATGCAGCAGGATCACCCCGATGTTGACATTTTCGTCGCTGCGCTCGACGATCACCTCAACGAGCACGCCTACATCGTTCCCGGTCTGGGCGACGCCGGCGACCGTATCTTCGGCACAAAGTAAAAGGGAATATATAATGACCCCGGGTGTACGCTCCCCTGCTGAGGAGGACGTACACCCGGGGTTTGCTGCGGCGGCATGATCCGGCTTTTGAGCGCTGCGCCGGGCATCAGCGCTTATCACGGAAAAAGTCCCGGAGCACCGCGGCACATTCTTCGCCGAGAATGTCGGAGTACACACGCGGATGGTGGCCGTAGTTTTCAAAAAAGAGGTCGATAACACTTCCGCAGGAGCCGGTCACACTGTCGCGTGCGCCGAAAACCACGATCGGTATGCGTGAATTAATGATGGCTCCGGCACACATGGGGCAGGGCTCAAGCGTAACGTAGATGGAACAGCCCTCAAGCCGCCAGTCGCCCGTCTCCGCGCAGGCGGCGCGTATGGCCTCCACCTCCGCGTGGGCGGTGGCATCGGCGCACTCTATGCGCCGGTTGCGCCCGGTGCCGATGACGCGCCCATTACCGTCGGCGATGACACAGCCCACGGGCACCTCACCCCGCTCTGCCGCCTCGTGCGCAAGCTCAAGGGCGAGAGACATATAGTATTCGTCGTTTTTCATCGGTTCAGCTCCGCGTCGGAATTTCATCCGCCGGACTAACCGACGGAAAAAGGGCGCACCGCAGGGCAAAAACGCCGCGCAGCGCGCCCGAAGCAGCCTGTAATTATGCGAGGGCGGCGGTGATGATGGCCATCTGGTAGACCTCCTCCGCGTCACAGCCGCGGCTCAGGTCGTTGATAGGTGCGTTCAGTCCCTGAAGAATGGGGCCGTAGGCCGCAAAGCCGCCGAGACGCTGGGCAATCTTGTAGCCGATGTTGCCGGACTGGATCTCGGGGAAGATGAACGTGTTGGCATAGCCCGCAACGGGACTGCCGGGGAACTTGAGCTGGCCGACGACGGGGGAAACGGCGGCGTCAAACTGCATCTCGCCGTCAACGGAGATCTCGGGATGAGTCTCCTTGACGATGGCGGTGGCGTCGCGCATCATCTCGGGGCCGGAACCCTTGCCGGAGCCCTTGGTGGAGTAGGAGAGGAGAGCGACCTTCGGATCCATGCCGAAGACCTTTGCGGTTTTTGCGGTTTCGACGGCAACCTCGGCTACCTGCTGGGCGGCGGTGAGGACAACGTTGCCCTCCTTGTCGAGCTTGTCCTCATAGGAGATGTTGATGGCGCAGTCGCCCATGGCGAGCATCTCGTCCCCGCGTACCATGATAAAGCAGGAGGAAACGAGGTTCGCGCCCTTCTTGGTCTTGACTATCTGAAGCGCGGGACGGACGGTGTCGGCGGTGGAGTAGGTCGCGCCGCCCAGAAGAGCGTCTGCCTTGCCCATTTTGACGAGCATGGTGCCGAAGTAGTTACCGCGGGAGAGATTCTTGCGGCAGTCCTCCTCGGTCATTTTGCCGCGGCGAAGCTCGAACATGGTCTGAACCATTTCCTCCATGCCGTCGTAGGTCAGCGGGTCGAGGATCTCGAGACCGTCGATATCAAAGCCGCACTCGGCGGCCTTGCCCTTGACAACGTCTACATTGCCGACAAGGACGGGGGTGAGGAAGCCGTCCTTCTTGAGCCGTGCGGCGGCCTCAAGTATACGGGCGTCGTGTCCCTCGGTGAAGACTATTTTGCGGGGGTTGGCTTTAAGTATTTCTACCAGATTTTCAAACATTTTGATTACCTCCGAAAACTTATTTATTTACGGTGTGTATATACTACCACCCATTTGCGCCATTTTCAAGCGTGCGGAGCTATTTTTCTATTTACAAACCGAAAATCCACCGCTATAATACTGAATGTTATCACGAAAAAACGGAGATATGCATGAACAGAACATTTCCTGAGACACTGTCGGCACTGCGCCGACAGAAAAATATAAGCCAGCGGCAGGCCGCCGCGGATCTGAACATCTCTCAGGCGCTCCTCAGCCACTACGAAAACGGTGCCCGCGAGCCGGGGCTGAGCTTCGTGTGCCGCGCCTGCGACTATTACGGAGTGACGGCGGATTATCTACTGTGCCGCTCCGACGAGCAGAGCAGTAAGAACAGCGCGGACGTCGCGAAAAGATTTTTCGACCAGATGCGCGCCATTATGGACAGAGCGGAGATGGCTCTGGAAGAGTTTTCGGAGTGAGTTTACAATGATAGAACAGAAGTACATTCGCAATTTTTCCATCATCGCCCACATCGACCACGGCAAGTCCACTCTCTCCGACCGCCTCATCGAGAAGTGCGACGCGGTGGAGCAGCGCATAATGGAGGACCAGATACTCGACAACATGGATCTTGAGCGCGAGCGCGGTATAACCATCAAGGCACGCGCCGTGGGTCTCAATTACCGCGCCGAGGACGGGCACGACTATACGCTCAATCTCATCGACACCCCGGGTCACGTTGACTTCAACTACGAGGTCAGCCGTTCCCTCGCCGCGTGTGAGGGCGCGATACTTGTGGTGGACGCCTCGCAGGGCGTGGAGGCGCAGACGCTCTCCAACACCTATCTCGCGCTGGACAACAATCTGGAGATACTGCCGGTGGTGAACAAGATAGATCTCCCGGCCGCCGACCCCCAGAGAGTCAAGGACGAGGTGGAAGAGATAATCGGCATCCCCGCGCAGGACGCGCCGGAGATAAGCGCGAAGATGGGCATAAACATCGACGCGGTGCTTGAGGATATCGTAAAAAATGTCCCTCAGCCCACGGGCGACCCCGACGCGCCGCTCAAGGCGCTCATCTTCGACAGCCAGTATGACAATTACCGCGGCGTTATCGTTTTCATGCGTATTATCGACGGCAGTATACGCCGCGACAGCGAGATACTCCTCATGTCCACCGGCGCGAAGTACAAGGTGCTGGAGGTCGGCCATCTGCGCCCGATAGGACTTGAGCCCTGCGCCGAGCTCTGCGCCGGCGACGTGGGATATTTTACCGCCAGTATAAAAAACGTGTCCGACACTCAGGTCGGCGACACGGTGACTCTTGCCGACAGACCCACCGCCGAGGCGCTCCCCGGCTATCGTCCCGCCCGGCCGATGGTCTACTGCGGTATCTACACCGAGGACGGCTCGAAATATCCCGACCTGCGCGACGCACTCGAAAAGCTCAAGCTCAATGACGCCTCTCTCTCCTACGAGCCAGAGAGCTCCGTGGCGCTGGGCTTCGGCTTCCGTTGCGGCTTCCTCGGGATGCTCCATATGGAGATCATTCAGGAGCGGCTGGAGCGTGAGTTCAACCTTGAGCTGGTCACGACTTTACCCTCTGTTATATACAAGGTCATAAAGACCGACGGCACCACCGTCATGGTGGACAATCCCCACAACTACCCGGATGTTCCCTCCATTGCCGAGGCTTACGAGCCGTATGTCAAGGTCTCCGTCATCACGCCCAACGAGTTCGTCGGCAACATTATGCCGCTGTGTCAGGACAGGCGCGGCGAATATAAGAATATGCAGTATCTTGACGCAAGACTTGTCGAGCTGCACTACGAAATGCCGCTCAACGAGATAATTTACGACTTCTTCGACACGCTCAAGGCCCGCACCAAGGGCTATGCCTCCCTCGATTACGAGCTCTCGTCCTACGAGCTGAGCGATCTTGTCAAGGTCGATATGCTCCTCAACGGCGATCAGGTCGATGCGCTCAGCTTCATTGCCCACCGCGAAAAGGCCTACGCCCGCGCCCGCAGACTGTGCGAGAAGCTCAAGGACAATATCCCGCGCCAGCTCTTCGAGGTGCCCATACAGGCCGCCATCGGCGGAAAGATCATCGCCCGCGAGACGGTCAAGGCCATGCGCAAGGACGTTCTTGCCAAGTGCTATGGCGGCGACATCACCCGCAAGAAGAAGCTTCTCGAAAAGCAGAAGGAAGGCAAAAAGAAGATGCGTCAGCTCGGTACCGTCTCCATCCCGACTGAGGCATTTCTTGCCGTGCTGAAGCTTGACGAGTAATAATGACAGTCTCAACCGCCCGCGTCAAAATGATGCGGGCGGTTTTCTCAGGGGCTTTCAGCGGAACTGTTAAACAAATCTTAAATATTTACCCTGTTGGTTTTTAAGCATTAATGAGCTACAATAACGGCAGAGAGGTGAGAGAATGTACAACATACTTATCTGCGACGACGAGCGGGATATTGTCTCCGCGCTGAAGATATATCTTGAGGCCGAGGGCTACCGCACCGTCTGCGCGTACAGTGGAGCACAGGCACTCAGAGCGTTTGAAAATGAGGATATCCATCTTGTCCTCATGGACATCATGATGCCGGAGATGGACGGAATCAGCGCCATGGCAAAGCTGCGCGAGAAGAGCAACGTCCCGGTCATCCTGCTCACCGCGAAGAGTGAGGATACGGACAAGATACTCGGGCTCAACGTCGGCGCGGACGACTATGTTACAAAGCCCTTCAACCCCGTGGAGCTTCTTGCGCGCGTGCGCTCACAGCTACGGCGGTATATGCTCCTCGGCGGCAGTGCCGCGGCGGATGAGATAGTGAACGGCGGACTTGTCCTCAACGACAAGAGCAAGGAGTTCACCGTTGACGGCGAGCCGGTGAGCCTCACTCCGACGGAATTTGAAATACTCAGACTCCTTATGCGGCATCCCGGCGAGGTGTTCAGACCCGGCGACATCTACCGTCAGGTGTGGCACGACCAGCCATACGGCGCGGAGAGCACCGTGGCTGTGCATATCCGGCATATCCGCGAAAAAATAGAAATAGACCCGTCCGATCCCCGGTATGTCAAGGCCGTCTGGGGACAGGGCTACAAGATGGAAAGGGTGAAAAAATGAAAAAACTCAAGGGCAGCTTCGGCGCGAAGCTTGTATCATGCGTGCTTCTGTGCGCACTGGTGCTGGTGTTTATCGCGTCGTTTGCGACGATGGTGTATATGGAGAACTGGGGCGCATACACCGGCAGTTACAAAAGCGCCTATTCGGAGGCGGTCTACGGTACCGCGCGCGATGTTGCGTATGCACTCGCCAATAAAGTGATCTACGGCTACGACCGCACCACGGTGTACGGCTCAAATGTGGCCATAACCGTAAAGGAGGGCGACGAGACAGTATTCAACAGCTATAACGGCGAAAAGTACGACTGGACAACCACCTTTACGGTTCACAGAACCCAATGGAATGAGAGCATCACCACGGCGGGAGATGCCGAAATTGCGGCAGAGTATCAGGAGCCTGAAATAGATGAATATCAGGTGACCGCGCGGCTCAGGAGCGATATGCCGTACATGGACGAGGTATACAACGTGAGGGCGCTCTTCACGCTCGGCTACTCTCTGCGCTATACCGCGATAGCGGCGCTGTTCGTGAGCTTCATCCTCGGCGTCGGGCTGTATGTTTTCCTGCTTTCCGCGGCGGGACACAGGAAGGGGAGCGAGGAGATATGCGGCGGCTTCATCGAAAAGATACCCTATGATATTTTCACCGCGCTGATAATAGCGGGCATCATTCTGTGCGGTCTGATTATCGGCGAGAACTTCCAAGTAAGTGTTCCTCTGGTGGCGATATGTATATTTGTGCTTCTGATCGCGGGTCTGCTGTTCCTCTGGTGGAGCATGAGCACGGCTGTCCGGGTAAAGACGCGCACGCTGTGGAGAAATACCGCCATATGGAAAATCCTTCGCGGGGGGCTGGGCGCGCTCGGAAAAGGTGTGCGCGTGCTCCGCGAGCTCGTTCGCGAAATGCCCATGATGCGCAGGGGCATCCTCATCACGGCGGCGGTGCTGTTCGCGGACTTCATAATATTCAAAATGAACGACAGAGACGCGGAAATGCTCACCTTCCTGTGGGTTGTTGAGAAGCTTGCACTCTCGGCACTGGCCGTGTACCTGCTGTGGTGCGCGGTGAAGCTTCGCGACACCACCCGCGCGATAGCAAACGGCGACATGAACGCCCTCGTCGATACCTCGCGTATGAGGGGTGAGCTGAAGGCTCACGGCGAGGATATCAACAACATCCGCGGAGGTATCACCAAGGCCGTCGAGGAGCGGATGAGGAGCGAGCGTTTTCGCACCGAGCTTGTCACGAACGTCTCCCATGACATAAAAACGCCCCTCACCTCCATCATAAATTACGTTGACCTGATGGAGAAGGAGGAGCCGGAGAATGAGAAGATGCGCGAGTACCTTGAGGTCATCGACCGCCAGTCGGCGAGACTCAAGAAGCTCATCGACGACCTGATGGAGGCATCAAAGGCATCCACCGGCAACCTTGCCGTCAAGCTTGAGCGCTGTGAGCTCGGCGTGCTCATCGACCAGACTGAGGGCGAGTATCGGGAACGTCTCGGCGAGAGAGGGCTTGAGCTTATCACCCAAAAGCCCGACGCGCCCGTGACTGTCATGGCAGACGGCAGACATATGTGGCGCATATTCGACAACCTTATGAACAATATCCTCAAGTACGCCCAGAGCGGGACGCGGGTATATCTCACTCTGGAACTCGAGGGAAGCGACGCGGTGCTGACCTTCCGCAACATCTCCCGCGCACGGCTTGAGCTGAGCGGTGATGAGCTGACGGAACGCTTCGTCCGCGGCGATGCGTCGCGAAACAGCGAGGGCAACGGACTGGGGCTCTCCATCGCGAAGAGCCTTGCGGAGCTACAGCACGGCACGCTGGACATTTTCGTGGACGGCGACCTCTTCAAGGTGGTGCTG
The DNA here is from genome assembly GCA_964587485.1 of uncultured Oscillospiraceae bacterium. Classification (GTDB taxonomy): domain Bacteria; phylum Bacillota; class Clostridia; order Oscillospirales; family Oscillospiraceae; genus Limivicinus. The sequence goes on from CAZPLL010000005.1 coordinate 30,916, forward strand.
AGACTGCACACGACCGTGTGAAAAGGTTAATATATGATAAAAGCGGCGGCTTCTACGGAAGTCGCCGCTTTATTATGCGATCATGTGTACAGGATGAGCGCGATGAGCTCAAGGGGTTCATCGTCGTTATTCTTCAGACTGTGACCCTCGCCGTCGCCGACAAAGCTCACATCACCGGCGGAGAGAGTGACGACTCTGCCGTTATCGCTGTATTCGCCGCGGCCGCTGAGAATGTAGTAGCACTCCCCGTCGCCGTGGTGGATGTGCCAGCCGATCTCACAGCCCTTTTTGAGAAACACATGGTTGAAGAGGCGCCCCTTGCCGTACATTTCCTCAGCACCGTTTAGTATGGGATGCATCTCGGCTGTGCCTGCGCCGCCGAAAAGCTGCTTCTCGGAGCAGGGGCGCTCATCGGCACGTCTTACTATACTCATGCCGTGACCTCACATTCCGAGCTCTTCGTCGATGAGGACGACCTCTGTCTCCATGCCCATCATCGGCCCCCACAGCACCAGAAGCGCGTTGCATATGCGGCTTGCCATGCGGCAGTCGTGGCACTTTCCGTCCACGCGGCAGGGGTTGGAGTTGTCAAAGCGGCGGCAGTTCTGCACGGCGGCAATGTTGCGCGCGCGGTAGAGCGCGGAGTCGAAATCGGGGCAGATCTTATTCGTGCCGGCGACTATGTAAAGCCTCTTGTCCCCGAACACCTGACCGGCGAGACGGTTGCCACGCCCGTCGATGTTGAGTATCTCGCCGTCCTCGGAGATGGCGTTGGCGGAGCTGAGGTAGACGTGAGCGGAGTTGGCCTTCTCTATGGTCTGCGCGCCGGGAGCTTTCCAGTGCCAGTATACCTCGTTGTCCTCGGTAAGGCGCTCGTAAATGCCGAGCTGGTCAACGGTCTTACTGCCGCCGATACCGACGGAGGTGCCGTGTATCGCACCGCAGAGATAGTCGGCGGCCTCGGCTGACGTGGCGAAATGGCTGACCTTGAAGCGGCGAAGCTCAAGGCTCTTTATGGTTTTTTCGATATTCATGGTCGCACCCCTTTATATTTTATAAGATGATTATAACCTACGGATGGGTGCTCGCGCAACGATTTTTTTAGCGTTCACGCTCAAGAGCCTCGGCAAGCTCACGCGCCGAAAGGCACAGCGAGCGCGCAAGCTCCGCGTCCTCGGACTTCACGCTTATACGCAACGCGGAGGAGCGGCACAGCGGTGCGACGTGCAGCTCAAACCGGGGTGTGCTCAGACTCAGCCCGTCGGAATAGTCCGCGCCCATATCCATCAGCGCCTCGCTCATCGCCCCCATGAGCCACGCGCGGTCGGCACAGAGAAGCTCCGTGCTCTCGCCCTGCGTGTCTGCGCTGTCCTCGTCGGGCGGCGGGGTGAGGCGAAAGCTGTCCGGCAGAGCGATTTTCAGTCTGCCCTCAAGCGCGTCGGCACAGCAGCGGTAATAGGAGAGCGGCGTGCCGACGTCGCACCAGTAGCCCTCCATGGAAACTCCGAGAAGCTTTTCGCCACGCTCAAGGAGCAGAGGGAAGAGCTCCTTTGCAAAGTCAAAGGGGCGGTCATCCGGCACGAGCGCCATCACGCGCGGCGACACGACATATATCCCCGTGTTCACAAGGTCGGTCACGACACGGGGCCAGTCGGGCTTTTCGATGAAGCTTCGGACAAAGCCCTCGCTGTCGGTCACGGTCAGACCGAAGCGCAGAGGCTCGCTGTGGCGGTAAAGCGCCAGAGTCACCGCCGCGCCGCGCTCCCTGTGCTCGCGCATGAGCCGCGAGAGCTCAAAGTCACAGGCCGCGTCTCCGCTTATCACCAGAAAATCCTCGTCGGCGTAAAAATCCCGGCAGTTTTTCACCGCACCCGCGGTGCCGAGCGCCTTATCCTCCGTCCGGTAGCAGAGTGAGACACCGAGCGCGTGCCCGTCACCGAAGCGGTCGGATATATCCCCGGCGCGATATTTCACCGCCGCGCAGATGTCGGTAAAGCCGTTATCGCGCAGGAGACGTATTATATGCTCCATCAGCGGCACACCGCACAGCGGGACAAGGGGCTTGGGCATATCGCCGGTAATGCTCTTGAGGCGCGTGCCCTCACCCCCGGCCATTATAACTGCCTTCACGGTCATTACCTCCTTTTGAAATAACGGTGCGGAAATGTCTTGCGATTATTATTCTTCCTACGGCGAAAATTATCGTTGTAAAGATAATCCGAATTTGCTATAATAACTCAATAATGTATCATTATGGGGATAGTAGCCTCCGGAGGGGAAGATGAACAAAAATCTGAAAAGGCTTGCCGAACCGAATGTGAGTATGCATCTGTTCTTCATGGTGCTGTTTGCGGCGGCAACGCTGTTTTTCAAGATGTATGAGCTGGCTGTGGCCGAGGCGGCCGTTATACTGCTGCTCGTCATCTATTCGCTTGTTGTCGGCCGCATAAAGCGAAAACAGCTTGCGGCCTATATAGAGTCGGTGACCTATGACACCGAAACGGCGAAAAACAATACTCTTATGAATTTCCCGCTGCCGATCGCGGTGTTCCGGCTGGAGGACTCGCGCATAGTCTGGGGCAACGAAATGTTCTTCGATATGTGCGGCAGTACCGGTGCGCGACTTGACGCGCGTGTGGCCGACATGGTGCCGGAATTCAGCGGCAAATGGCTCATGGAGGGCAAGACACGCCACCCCGGGCTCCTTGAGATCGGCGGGAAGCGTTATCGCGTCCACGGCAACATCATCCGCACGGACAAAAACGACGAGGACGGCGCCTTTATGGGCATAACCTACTGGGTGGACGTGACCGAATACGACAACATCCGCCGTGAGTATGAAAGCTCCCGTCCCGTGGCGGGCATAATCGTCGCGGACAACCTTGACGAGATGCTGAAGAATCAGCCCGACCGCATAAAGAACGACCTCACCGAGGCCATCGACGAGCAGCTTACCCAGTGGTGCGAGAAGTACCACGGCCTTATCCGCCGATACGAGCGCGACCGCTATATCGTCGTAATGGAAAAGCGCTGTGTCGAGGAGCTGAGAGAGGACAAATTCAGCATTACCGACAGCCTTCACAAAATCGTCAGCCCCAATGCGGTCAGCGCCTCCATAAGCATAGGGCTCGGGGTGGACGCCTCGAACTTTGATGAGGCAATGCAGTTTGCGAACGTTGCGGCGGAGCTTGCGCTTTCGCGCGGCGGCGACCAGGCGGTGATCAAAAATCGCCTGAACTTTGAATTCTACGGCGGGCGCGGCTTCGAGGTCGAAACGCGCACCAAGGTCAGGGCCCGTGTCATGGCCAGCACCTTCGCGGAGCTCGTGCGGGACTCGTCAAGGATACTTGTCATGGGGCACAAGTTTGCCGACCTTGACAGTGTAGGCGCGTCGGTCGGCGTGTGCGCCCTTGCGAGAAAGCAGGGCATAAAGGCAAATATCGTCATTGACATGAAGAAAAACGCCTCCATGCAGCTCATCTCCCGCATAATCGCCGAGCCGGAGTACAAGGATGTGTTCATAAACCATCAGGAGGCCATGCTCAGAGCCGACGGGAAAACGCTCCTTGTCGTGGTCGACACCAACCGTCCCGAGCAGGTGGAGGACGAGGATCTTCTTACAGCCTGCAACCGCGTGGTCGTCATCGACCATCACCGCGTTGCCGCGACCTATATCCAGAATGCCGCCATGGCCTATATCGAGCCTTACGCCTCCTCAGTGTGCGAGCTTATCGCGGAGATGATGCAGGAACAGCTTGACAAGGCCGACGTTCTCCGCTGTGAGGCCGAGGCGGTGCTCTCCGGCATAGTTCTCGACACGAAGAGCTTCACCATCCGTACCGGCGAGCGTACCTTTGACGCGGCGTCGTATCTGCGACGCATGGGTGCGGACACCACGGACGTGAAAAAGCTTCTGCAAACGGATATGGCCGATACCATATCACGCTATAAGATATTGCAGAACGCCACGCTGTACCGTAACGTCGCGGTCGCGGCTCCCGAGCAGACGCAGGACCGTATCGTCGCGGCACAGGCGGCGGACGAGCTTTTGAATATTTCCGGCGTCGACGCGTCGATAGTCGTGGCTCCCGACGGACACGGCGGAGCATTTGCCTCCGCCCGCTCAATAGGTGAGCTGAACGTGCAGATAGTAATGGAAAAGCTTGGCGGCGGCGGCAACAGGAGCGCCGCTGCCGCGCAGTTCAGGGATACGGATGTTAACACCGCGCTTAAAAAGGTCTACGCGGCGATAGACGATTATCTGGGATAAATCTAACGAACAGGAGATAATAAAAATGAAGGTAATATTCACTGCAGATGTACGCGGACAGGGCAAAAAGGGCGAGATGAAGGAGGTTTCCGACGGCTACGCGAGAAACTACCTGCTCCCCAGAAAGCTTGCTACCGAGGCCACCGTTGATAATCTCAACGCCCTCAAGCTCAAGGAAAAGGCAAAGAAGGCACAGATAGCCAGAGAAAAGGCTCAGGCCGAGGAGAACGCGAAGAAGCTCGCCGGAGTCCAGGTCACCGTGAGAGCCAGAGCCGGCAACGGCGGAAAGCTCTTCGGCGCCGTCACCTCTCAGGAGATAAGCGACGCGCTCCGCGAACAGCACGGCATCGAGATCGAGAAGAACAAAATAGTCCAGGCCGACCCCATCAAGGCTTTCGGCTCCTACACCGTAAAGGCAAAGCTGGGCTACGAGATAAGCGGAAGCATCAACGTTCTGGTAATAGAGGACAGGTGAGATAATGGAAGAGCTGCTGGGCAGAAAGACGCCACACTCCGCCGCGGCGGAGCAGGCCGTCATCGGTTCCATGCTCATTGACCCCCGGTGCGTACCGGAGGTGCTGGAAAAGCTGAAGGCGGACGAGTTTTATATAAAGCCCAACCGTGACATCTTCGAGACCGTGAACGCCATGTTTTCCTACGGTCAGATCATCGACCCCGTGACGGTGCTCGACCAGATGAAGGTGCGCGGCGTGTACCGGGACGACAGCGAGAATTATCTTGCCGAGCTCATGCGCGTCACCCCCACGGCGGCGAACGTGCTCGAATATGCCGCGATCGTCCGTGACAGGGCACTCTTGCGCCGTCTGGGCGAGACAGCCGACGAGATAAACAACATGGTCTACGAGGGCTCGGGTGAGGCCGAGACCATGCTTGAGGCCGCGGAGAGAAAGATCTACGCCCTGCGGCAGGGACGCAACGTGGGCGGGCTTATGCCCGTTTCCACGGTGGTGCAGAATGTCTTTGACGAGCTGGCCGAGACGTCGGCCTCCGGGGAGAAGATTCCCGGCATTGAGACGAGCCTTCCCGATCTTGACAGGGTCATTCTCGGCCTTAATAAGAGCGAGCTTATACTTGTTGCCGCCCGCCCCGGCATGGGTAAGACGAGCATCGCGCTCAATATGGCACTTCACGCGGCGATGAATCTCAAAAAAACCGTGGCGATGTTCTCCCTCGAAATGTCGAGAGAGCAGCTTGTAATGCGCCTTTTGTCAAGAGCGTCGCTCGTGCCGCTCCACAATATGCTCACCGGGCAGCTTACCGACAATCAGTGGACAGCGGTGTCCGACGCGGCACAGCTTCTCAGCGCCACCGACATCAGGATCGACGACAACCCCACGCTAACCGTCTCCGACATGAACGCCCAGTGCCGCAGAGTGCCGAATCTTGACCTCGTGGTCATCGACTATCTACAGCTCATGCAGTCCGCGGGAAGCGGCCATAGCTGGTCGAACGAGAGCCGCACTCAGGCCGTCAGCGATATCAGCCGTATGCTCAAGATAATGGCCAAGGAGCTGAATGTTCCGGTCGTGTGCCTCTCACAGCTTTCGCGTGCCAACGAATCGCGTCAGGACAAGCGCCCCATGCTCTCTGACCTGCGCGAATCCGGCGCCATCGAGCAGGACGCGGACGTGGTCATCGGCCTCTACCGCGACGGCTACTACAATAAGGAAAGCACAACCCCGAACCTTGCCGAGGCGATCGTCCTCAAGAACCGCAAGGGCGCGACCGACACGGTGGAGCTTACATGGCTGCCCGAGTTTGCCAGCTTCATGTCGGTGGAAAAGAAACACGAAAATGAAGGCTGAGCTCTGGGAAAAATACGATATGCTCCCCCGCGGGAGCCGCGTGCTGTGCGCGGTGTCCGGCGGCGCGGACTCGATGTGCCTTCTGCATATGCTGTGGTCCGCGCGACGGGAGCTCGGTGTTGAGATCGCGGCGGCACACTACGAGCACGGTCTGCGGGGCAGGGAAAGCCTCCGGGACGCGAGCTTCGTGGAAAGCTTTTGCCGGGACAATAACATCTTATGCGTCGTTTCTCACGGAAATGTGGCGGAGTATGCCGAAAAAAACGGACTCGGCACGGAGGAGGCCGCAAGGCTCCTGCGCTACGAGTTTCTTGAAGAAACCGCGTCGGAGCTGGGCTGCGACCGCATTGCCACCGCCCACAATGCCGACGACAACGCGGAGACCGTGCTCTTTAATCTCTGTCGCGGCGCGGGGCTTGCGGGGCTGTGCGGCATCCCGCCCGTTCGCGGCAGGATAGTCCGCCCGATTCTTGACATGACGCGCGCCGATATCGAGCGCTATCTTGACTCAAACGGCATCCCCCATGTAGAGGACAGCACCAACGCCCTTGACGACTACAGCCGCAACATCATCAGGCACCGCGTAACGCCGACTCTGCGCGAGCTGAACCCGCGCTTCGCCGAGGCGGCGCTTCGCACGAGCGAGCTTATGCGGCAGGACGCGGACTTTATCGACGGCGCGGCGCGCGAGCTTATCGGGGAAAATTTCAACGGCGAAAGTATTGATGCGCACTTTCTCGGCACGCTTCATCCGGCGCTTTCTGGGCGCGTTATCCGTATGCTCTGCCCGCAAAGCCTCTCGCAGACCCATGTTGAGGCCGCGCTGGAGCTCACACGGGGGAGCGGCCTTGCCTATCTCGACCTCCCGGGAATACGCCTCAGACGTGAGCAGGGGAGGATATATTTCGGCTCGAACGAGCATATTGAAATAAAAGAGCGACAGCTCATCCCCGGAGAGACACTGCGTATTCCCGAGGCGGGGCTCGTCATACGCGCGGATGTGATCGAAAAGGGCGAAGAAATTAACGACTTGTTCAAAACTTATCTCTTCAAATCCGACGGCATATGTGGTAATATGTTTGTCACGTCGCGCAGAAACGGCGACAGGATAAGCCCCGTCGGCAGGAACTGCACCAAGAGCCTGAAAAGCCTCTTCACCGAGGCGGGAATGACCCAGCGGCAGCGCGACCTTACCCCGGTCATACGCGACGAAATGGGAGTTATCGCCGTGTGCGGCCTTGCGACGGATCGGCGTGTTGCCCCGTCGGAGGGGGACAGAGTCATCAGGATACAAATTGAAAAAGAATAAACGGGAGAGAATAAAAGAATAATGGTAGAGGATATTGAAAGAGTTCTTATCTCCGCGGAGGAGATAGAAGCGGCCGTTGCCGAGGTCGGCAGCCGAATCTCGCGGGATTTTGAGGGTAAGGATCCTGTTTTTGTCGGCGTGCTCAAGGGCTGCTTCATTTTCATGGCCGACCTTATGCGTCATGTGGATATAAACTGCTCCATGGACTTTATGGCCGTTTCCTCGTACAGCGGCACCAGCTCCACCGGCGCGGTGAAAATAAATAAGGATCTCAACGAGAGTATTGAGGGTCGCCACGTCATCATCGTCGAGGACATTCTCGATTCCGGCGTGACGCTCAATTATCTCAAAAATTACCTCATGGGCAGAGGGCCTGCCTCCATCGACATAGTTACTCTGATGGATAAGCCCTCCCGCCGCAAGGCGGAGGTGTACGCAAGCTACTCCTGCTTTGAGGTGCCGGACGCGTTCGTCGTGGGCTACGGGCTAGACTATAACGAGAGATACCGCAACCTCCCCTACATCGGCGTGCTCAAGCCCGAGATATACTCCGGCGAATAACTTTGTAAATGCAATGCTGCGGCATTAAGGATGTGAATAACGTTTGAAACCTAACCGAAACAGAACAAGAGACTTTGGCTTTTACGCGCTTTTGCTGGTGATACTCGTCGCGATAATCTTCACCATGACAAAGGACAACACGCCAAACCGCGTGGAGAGCTATTCCGAGCTGGTCGATCTTTTCAAGAGTGAGAAGGTGCAGTCCTTCGTCACCGAGGGAACTGACATCATTCTCAGGGTGCGCACCGGCGACCCCGTGGAGCCCACTGTGGAAAAGACCTACAGTATGTACAGCTTCTCCGTGTTTTATGAGGACTTCGGCGAGCTGATAATGGAGCAGTACGACTCCGGTGTGCTTGAGGAGTTCGACTATACCGAGGGCTTCGTCGTCCCCTGGTGGATGAGCTTCCTGCCGTATCTGCTCATCATGGTCATCACCATGGTGCTCTGGTACGTCATGATGAATAAGGCGGGCGGCGGCGGTGCCGGCGGAGTTGCCAAATTCAGCAAGGCACGCACCCGCCTCGGCTCCGACGAGAAGAACAAAAAGACCTTTGCCGACGTCGCCGGCTGTGACGAGGAAAAGGAGGAGCTTGAGGAGGTCGTCGATTTCCTCAGGAATCCCAAGGCATATACCTCCATGGGCGCACGCATACCCAAGGGCATACTTCTCGTAGGCCCTCCGGGAACGGGTAAGACCCTGCTGGCCAAGGCCGTCGCGGGCGAGGCAAATGTCCAGTTCCTGTCCATCTCCGGCTCCGACTTTGTTGAGCTGTATGTGGGCGTCGGCGCGGGACGTGTCCGCGACCTGTTCGACCAGGCCAAAAAGCTTGCTCCCGCCATCATCTTCATCGACGAGATCGATGCCGTCGGCCGTCAGCGCGGCAGTGGTCTCGGCGGCGGTCATGATGAGCGCGAGCAGACGCTCAACCAGCTCCTTGTCGAGATGGACGGCTTCGGCGGCAACGAGGGCGTCATCGTCATGGCAGCGACCAACCGTGCGGATATCCTTGATAACGCGCTGTTGCGTCCCGGCCGCTTTGACCGTCAGGTTTACGTCGGTCTGCCCGACATCCGCGGCCGTGAGGAGATACTCAAGATCCACGCAAGAGACAAGCAGCTTGCCGAGGATGTTGACCTGAACAGCATCGCCAAGGGCACTCCCGGCTTCTCCGGCGCCGACCTCGAAAATCTCATGAACGAGGCGGCTCTGCTGGCCGTGCGCCGCAGACACCGTTTCATCACCATGGAGGACACCGACGAGGCCATACTCAAGGTTCAGATGGGTCCCGAGAAAAAGAGCCGCAAAATGTCCGACAAGGCCCGCCGCCTCACCGCCTACCACGAGGCCGGTCACGCCGTTACCGGCAAATATCTTGAGCACGTTGACCCGGTACACTATATAACCATCATCCCCCGAGGTCAGGCCGGTGGCTTTACGCTCTTCCGCCCGCAGGAGGATCTGGAGAACTTCAAGTCCAGAGGCGAGATGTTCGAGAGCATCGTTATGGCGCTGGGCGGACGTGTCTCCGAAAAGCTGTTTCTTGACGATATATCCACCGGCGCGTCCGGGGATATCCAGCAGGCCAGCTCCATCGCGCGCGACATGGTCATGCGCTACGGCATGAGCGAGAAGCTCGGCCCCATCTCCTACGACAGCTCCGGCCACAGCATCTTCATCGGACGCGACTTCGGCCAGACCAAGAGCTATTCCGAGGAGACCGCCGGACTCATCGACGAGGAGGTAAAGGCCATCTTTGACCGTGCGGCGGCACAGTGCGAGAAGATACTCACCGACCACGCCGAGCAGGTCAGAGCCATTGCCGAATATCTCCTTGAGCATGAGACGATGGAGGCCGAGGAGTTCAATTACTACTTTGAGCACGGCGAGTTCATGCCCGTCTCAGCCAGAGCCGCAAAGGCCGCGGCGGCCGACCCCACCATCGAGCGTCCCGCGAAGAAGATCTCCATGACCGACGGCTATGCCGACGAACAGCCCGCCCAGCAGGAAATCAGCGGCACCACCGGAAACAGCGACGCCCCCTCCTCCCCGGACGACACGGAGACTTAACCGAAAAATAAAGCTTCCACACGGAAAGAAAAATCACCTTCCGTGTGGAACTTTTTTTCAAATACGGCGTCTATTATATTGACAACAGGAAAAGGAGCTGTGCGGCAGCGCCGCACGATAAAAAATTATGAAAAAAACAATTGTAGCGTTAATTCTGGCAGCTTTTGCGGCCGCGATGTGCGCCTGCGGCAGTCTCAAAGAGAGCGAATATAACGCCATGGACGTGAACGACAGGGTTCAACTTTATATAAAACAGCGCACCGTCACCGACGAGACGGAGGAAATAACGCTGGATATGGAGAATCTCACCGACACCGACTATACCTATGACGCGGTACAGCATCTTGAGATATATGACGGGGGAAAGTGGCGTACCGTCACCGACAGTCAGGAGGCCGTCACCATGGCGATATACACCCTGCCCGCAAACGGCACGGAGGAGCTGAGCTTCAATTTCATTGATCACTACGGTAAGCTCACCGAGGGGCGCTACCGCATCGTTGTTCCCCTTGTTTCCGCTGACGGCCAGCAGACGCTCGCCGCCGCCGAATTCGGCATCGGCCGCGTAAACAAATGATATTCACCCATAGATGATAAAAGCACGAAGTCAGCCCGACTCCGTGCTTTTATCATCTGTTCATCTATCATCGTCACTAAGCTCCATATCCAGATTTGTCAGTATCATCGGCGGGATGTTTTCAACCAGCCACTCCCATGTGTTGTTATATACAGACAGAAGATACTTTTCCTGGTAATTTGTTTCTTTTGACACATAACAATCCAAAAGCGAGCCTAAATTGCCGTAGAGCATATACTCTATGGCGAGAATTGTTTTGCGCAATTCCTTTTCGTTTTCGCGAACCTCCGGCTTGATGTGCTGCATAAGCTTTTCCCACTCCAGCGCTATTATCGCGTCCGAAAGACTGTTTTGTCCGGCGTAGCACAGCGAATGTTCAAAGAAGGCCGACATGGACGTGAGAAAATCAGCCATGTGTACATACCATTCCGGAATGGAACAGCGCATATACTTCCGCATTTCCTTTGTGTAGATCGTGCTTACGACCTCGTTCTTATCGCGAAAGTGGTTGTAAAAGGTGCGCGTGGTTATGCCGCAGTTTCTGGCGATCTGAGTTACGGTTATCTCGTCTATTGTTTCGGTTTTCAAAAGCTCGATTATTGATTTTTCTATAAGCTCCGGTATGGATGGACGTTCTATCATTTTTATCATTCCCCCATTCACAGAAAAGAAAAAATGCGAATCCGATTCACAGACTTTAAGGCATGAGAACAACGTTCATTTTGCGGTTTTTCTCTGATTTTACTTATATTTTATCACGTTTTATAATACTTGTAAAGAGTTTGACAAACTCAACGAAATCAAAAAAGCGGAGGTAAAACAATGGAACCCAGAGAAAACTATGTCAGCGGAAAAGTTGTTGTCATCACCGGCGCCTCAGGCGGCTTCGGCGCGCTCACGGCAGAGCGCGTGGCACAGCTCGGCGGCAAACCGGTGCTTGCGGCAAGAGATGAGGAAAAGCTGAAAGCCACGGTGGATAAAATCAGGGCCGCCGGCGGTGAAGCGGCCTATGTTGTAACTGACGTATCCAAACGTGAGGACGTTTTCAACATGGTCAAGTTCGCCGTGGACACCTACGGCAGGGTCGATGTGCTCGTCAACAATGCCGGCACGATGCCCCTCGGCTTTTTCGGCCAGCACAGAGAAGGACTGGACAAATGGGAGAAGTGCATTGACACCTCCATAAAGGGCACGCTGTACGGTATCTGCGCGGTATATGACCAGATGATGATGCAGGGCTGCGGCCACGTTATCAATGTTTCGTCCATCTATGGCAATTATCCCCTTGCGGGAGCGGGCGTGTATCAGGTCACGAAGATGGGTGTGCAGTATCTTGCCGACTCTCTGAGAAGTGAGTGTCAGGGCAAGATAAAGGTCTCCACCGTCAAGCCCACCGGCTTCCAGCGAACCGGGCTTATGGGCACGGTCATTGACCAGATGGCGGGAAGCTCCATCATTTCCGACCTCATCAAGGTCGGGGATCAGTATGAGAATATGGCCGCGCGTCAGGACTATCACGACATCAACAGCATTACCTACTGCGATCCCGATCCGCAGATCCTTGCCGACAACATCGTGTATCTCATCGATCAGCCGTGGGGTGTGAATGTCAGCGATATTACCGTGCGCGCAAGCGGCGACCTTTACAACATTTAATAAGGAGGATACAGCCATGATAGATTACTACGGAACCAATAACTACGTCAAAGATAAAGTTATCGTTATAACCGGCGCCTCCTCCGGCTTCGGCGCGGCCACGGCAAAGAAAGCCGCCGCCATGGGAGCGAAGGTCGTACTGGCGGCACGCCGCGAGGAAAGACTTAAAGCCAACGTAGAGGCCATCCGTACCGCGGGCGGCGAAGCCGAATATGTTGTGACCGACGTGCGCGAGCAGGCGCAGTGCGAGAATATGATAGCCTTTGCACTCGAAAAGTACGGCAGGGTGGATGTTCTCGTCAATGACGCGGGCACCATGCCGCAGGCCTTTTATGCGGATCACCATACGGCAATGAAGGCGTGGGAGCAGTGCATCGCCACGGCCATCAACGGCACACTTTACTCTACCTGCGCGGTGTATGACCAGATGATAAAGCAGGGGCGCGGCCACGTCGTCAATGTGTCCTCCATCCTCGGCAACCTCGCCGTGAACGGGAACGGTGTATATAATGTCTCCAAGGTCGGCGTGCGTTTCCTTGCGGAGGCACTGCGCACCGAGGCGCGCGGTAAGATAAAGACCACCGTTGTGCGTCCCACCAGCGTTTCCTCCACCGAGCTGGGCATGACCATAGAGAACGTGAACGCGGCAATGGCGGGAATGTACGGAAAGCTGTTTGAAGCCATGGGCGCACCGGCTCCGGGCAAGGACGACAGAAACAGTGTGCAGTACGGTGAGCCGACGGCGGACGATCTCGCAGACAATATCATCTATGCAATTAATCAGCCGTGGGGCGTTGATATAAGCGATATTACCGTGCGCTCGACCGGCGAGCATATGTTCTGCTGATACGCGGAGAAAGGAGATTTGAACAATGAGCCATAAATTTCTTGAGCCCATAAAGATAGGCAATCAGACCGTTAAGAACCGTATTATCTTTCTTGCGATGGCAAAGACCCTCTCCGGCTTTAATCAGCGCGTAACGGCGCGTGATATAGCGTACATAAAGGCGGTTGCGGAGGGCGGCACAGGACTGATAATTCCCGGTGCAATGATAGTTGACCCCGAATGGCCGTCTCAGCTTATGGGTCAGCCGGGTATTTATATGGAGTCTCAGCTCCCCGGACTGAAGGAGCTTGTGCGCGTGTGCCATGAAAATGACGCGAAGATAATCTTCCAGCTCTGGCATCCGGGCGCAGTCAACTACTCCCATGTCCAGCCCAAGACCGTGGATGAGGTGGACGTCGAGTGGATACACACGGTGCAGTATAAGTTCGTCAATGCCGCGCGCCTCGCAATGGCGGCGGGGGCGGACGGCGTGGAATTCCAGATGTGCCACACCTATCTTGCCAACCAGTTCCTCTCGCCGCTGTGGAACCACCGCACGGATGAATACGGCTTTGACACGCTCGAAAACCGTATGCGCTTCTCCGTGGAGACTTTGAAGCTCCTGCGCGAGACGATAGGGCCGGACAAGATACTTTCCGTCAAGCTTCAGGGCTTTGACTATCCCGAAGGCGAGGGCCCCGACGGCAACGACGGCATCAATCCCGATATGGCCGCCGAGTACGCCGCCGTTATCGAAAAGCTGGGTGTTGATGTTATCACCGTCTCCGCCGGTGGCACACTTACGGGCAGAGACGATATCATGACCGGCGATGTCCACCGCGCAGAGGGCTGGAAGGTTCCCGCCGCGGAGAAGGTCAAGGCCGCGGTATCTATCCCCGTCGCCGCGTCCGGCAACATCCGTCATCCGGAATATGTCGATCAGATCATCTCCGAGGGCAAGTGCGACATGGTCGGCATGGCACGCGGCATCTTTGTTGAAAAGGAATGGGTGAAAAAGTGTGCCGAGGGCAGAGAGGACGAATTGCGCTACTGCATCTCCTGTATGCAGTGCTGGAACGCAAATCCCTTTGCGACCAGTCAGTCCAATTGCTCCGTTAATCCCTACGGTTGCCGAGAGAGTGAGAATATCCCGCTCAACCTTAACGGCGACGGCCGCGTTGTCGCGATAGTCGGCGCGGGCCCCGCCGGTATGGAGGCTGCGGTAACGCTCAAGCAGCGCGGCTTTGCCCCGGTCGTGTTTGAAAAGGAAAACCGTGTCGGCGGTAATGTCAACATCGCAAAAAAACCGCCCTTCAAGGGCAAGTTCCAGTGGCAGATAGACTACTACGCGAACATGGCAAAGAAGCTTGATATCGACCTGCGCCTCGGAACCGAGGCCACGGTAGAGAATATAAAGGCGCTCGACCCGTATGCCGTGCTTGTCGCCGCGGGCAGTGATGTCACCGCGCCTCCCATCCCCGGCCTTGACAGCGTGGAAACCGTTCAGTCTAGAGATGTACTCGATAAGGATATGCACTACTCGGGCAAGAAGCTTGTTGTTATCGGCGGCGGCATTACCGGCATGGAGACGGCGCTTTACCTCCGCGCACAGGGTAACGAGGTTGATGTTGTGGATATGCTCCCGCCATGGCCGACAAATATGTTCGCGGGCGATCAGCGCTTTATGATGGAGGCCGCACTTGAAACCGAGCATTGCCATGAGCGCGGCGTGGGTATGCACTACAACAGCAAGGTACTCGGCTTTGCCGACGGCAAGCTGACGATAGAAAGCACAGCCGACGGCACCAAAACAGACCTCTACGCGGACGTTATCGTCCTCTCCACCGGCGTAAAGGCAAACGACGCACTCTATAACGAACTGCTCGCCGCAGGTGTGCGGAACGTTTGGAAGGTCGGCGATGCCAACAAGACCGGCAAGATATTCCAGGCCGTTATGAACGGCAGCAAGTTCGCAACCTGTCTCACATAAGCCAAAAAGGTTCTATAATAAATGTTGGGGTCGGGCTTACCGCCCGACCCCGCAGCCCGTAGACAAAGCCCAAAGGAAACAATTAAAGCGTTTCCTTTGGGCTTTGTCTTCAGGCTGAATCGGCGCCCGGAATACCCGGGCGCCGAAGTTGTATATTGCGTTTGACGTGAGAAGTTAAGGCTTATTCGTAGAGAGCCTTCAGCTTCATCAGGTGCTCGTAGCGAGCCTTTGCGTTGGCCTCGGAGTCGGAGAAGAGCTTTTCGGCTCTCTCGGGGAACTCGCGGGTCAGACGGCTGTAGCGCGCCTCGTTCATAAGGAACTCCTGGTAGCCGCCCGCAGGCTCCTTGCTGTCGAGAGTGAAGGGCTTCTCAGCGTTGGGGTTGTAGCGGAAGAGGTTCCAGTAGCCGCACTTGACAGCCTTGTCCATTTCCTTCTGGCAGTTCTCCATACCGCCCTTGATGCTGTGCATCTCGCAGGGTGCGTATGCGATGATGAGGGACGGGCCCTTGTGAGCCTCGGCCTCGGCGATAGCCTTGAGGGTCTGAACCTTGTTTGCGCCCATTGCGAT
>CAZPLL010000006.1:0-44393 GCA_964587485.1 uncultured Oscillospiraceae bacterium
CAGCTGCATTTCCCTGTACTTCTTCGCTCCGCTTCTTGCACAGCTTGCGCTGAAGTTCATGTCTGCCGAGAAGTTCTGGCTGGGTATCTTCGGCCTTACGATAATCGCCGGTGTTTCCAGTAAGTCTATCATCAAGGGACTTATGTCCGGCGCGCTGGGGCTGCTGCTGTCCACCATCGGCCTTGACCCCATTGACGGCACCAAGCGCTTCATGTTCGGACAGGCCTTCCTTGCCGAGGGTATTAATACCACCTGCGCACTTATCGGTCTGTTCTCCATGTCTCAGGTGTTCATTCTTGCCGAGAAGAAGATTGTTCAGCGTGCAAAGGCTCAGAAGTTCACTGACAAGATCATGCTCACCAAGAGCGAGAAGAAGATGCTCTGGCCCACCGTTATCCGCTCCTGGATAATCGGTAACATCATCGGTATTCTCCCCGGTGCGGGCGCATCCATCGCCTGCTTCATGGGCTACAACAACGCAAAGTCCTTCTCCAAGCACAAGGAAGACTTCGGCCACGGCGCGATCGAGGGCGTGTGCGGCTCCGAGGCTGCGAACAACGCAGTCACCGGCGGCTCCCTCATCCCCATGCTTACTCTGGGTATCCCCGGTGAGTCTGTTACGGCAGTTCTCATGGGCGGTCTTATTATCCAGGGTCTTGCCCCGGGACCCGAGCTCTTCACTCAGCACGCAAGCATGACCTACACCTTCTTTGCGGGCTTCGTGCTCGTCCAGTTCTTTATGCTGGCTCTGGGTATGCTGGGCTGCCGCGGCTTTGCTCAGATCTCCCGTCTTTCCGACGCGATACTCATCCCCTGCGTCACTGTCCTGTGCGTTATCGGCTCCTACGCCATTCACAAGAACTTTGCGGATGTTGTCGTTATGCTTATCTTCGGCTTCATCGGCTACTTCATGCGTAAGTTCGACCTGAATACCGCGGCTGTCGTTCTCGCACTCATCCTCGGACCCATCAGCGAAAAAGGTCTGCGCGGCGCACTGCGCGTCAGCGGCGGCGACATCAGCGTTCTCTTCCAGTCCCCCGTGTCCTGGGTTCTCATCGTCCTGAGCGTTATCGGTATATTCTCCCCCTTCCTCATGAACAAGTTCGAGAAGAAGGTCGCCGGTGCCGATGGCGTTGAATCCTGTGATAGCTGAGTAAACCTTAGACATAGTAAACTATAGTAAAAGGTCACACCACGCAAGTGATGTGACCTTTTTGTGACTGTAGAAAACGCAAACACTTCATAGAGTAGCGGGGGCGGGGGCTTGCCTTTCTCTTTGGGAGAGATGGCACGGCGAATGCCGTGATGCTACGCCTGTAGGCGCGTTCCGGAGCGTAACCGCCGCTTACGGCGGCTCTTAGCACTGAGATGAGAGGGATTTGGCTCACACTCTGGGAGAGCTGGCACCGCAGGTCTGAGACGGCTCCTTCTTCATCTCATACCCTCTCAGTCCACCAGAATTCAGCCAGCTCCCCTGGAGGGGCAAGGCTTAGATGCCTCTTTGACAGAATAACGGCGCAACCGTAATGGTTGCGCCGCAGATTTTAAGTTGGGCTCAGACCTGACCGGTGAGCTTGAGGATAACATCCGCGATAACAGCGGAGCCGACCCATGTACCGACGAAAGTAATGAGCGCGGTGCAAACGATCGCGAGACCCTGCTTTTTGAAGGTGTCGAGATCCTTGCCGACTGATATGCCGGCGTAGGCGAGGATGGGAGTGCAGAGGGGAAGGAGAGAGACCTTGTTGAACTCCGTTGCCATGAACGTCGCAAGAGGTCCGCAGAAGTCAAAGCTCAGTATCGTGGTAATAAGAGCGATGTAGAGGATAACGGGGATCTGAAGCTTGGGGAAGGCCTTCTCAAGCAGGTCGTGTATGGCACAGCTCACAACGATGATAGCGAACATATAGAGCAGTGCGGGGAGCGCCTCCCACGGCATATAGACGACCGCGGCGCCGCTTCTCCAGCCGTAAAGGGTGTTGGCGAGGGAGGCGAGGACTATGGTGACGAGGCAGACCTTTATTCTGTCGGCCCAGATCTTACCGTAGTTGACCTTTTCTTTTACGTTCTCACTCATTTGCGAGTACCTCCTTTTTGGCGGCTTTTTTGTTCAGCATTTTAGTGAACACTCTGTACAAATGCTCGGTCCAGGGAATACCGAGGAGGAGGCTCATGTAAAGCCCGTCTGCGTTGGAAAGCGTGTTGGACATGGTGGCGAACGCCTGGAGAGTATCGGCCTTTTCAGGATACGCCTCGACCAGCGGGGCAAGGGAAGCCGCCATCATGGATGCGGAGCCGGTGCCGGCGGCCATGGCCATTGCCTCGGGAGAGAAGCAGCCGATGCCGGAGAAGATCGAGACGAGGATACCGTAGAACACGGTGCCGAAGATGGTACCGGTGACGTATGCGCCCATGACGCCGGTCCCCTCGGGAGAGTCGAGACCGTACTTGTCGGCTACGATCGCGATGGAGGGCTCACGGGAGATGGAGAAGCACGCGCCGACGGCAACTCTGCCCATCTTGAAAACGAGCATTGCAACAGGCATTGCGAAAAGAATGGTGCCGAGGTTGCCGAACTCCTGCAGGATGAGCGCGGCGCCGGCCTTCACGATGGTAGACCACGACGGCCCGATTGAGCAGGCGCACTTGGAGATCAGAAAGAATACGCAGATGCTTATGTAGGGCGATGCTGTCTCCATTGTCTTTTTGTCGATTTTCTTAAGAGAGGCGAGGATTATTCCGATGAGTATCGCAAACAGCATCGGGATAAGCGAGAAGGAGAGAGCGGCGGCACCGCTTGCAAGCGTGATCTTGATAGTGCCGATAAGCTCGGCCAGTATTACGATCACCGCGCAGAGCAGATGAACCTTCCAGTCCTTCCAGTTGAAGTTTTTAATAAACTCCTTCATTGATTTTCCCCCTTTATTTGCTTTCCCGCCTGACAGTGCGGGTAAAAGTTAAACATTATTATGTACTAAATAGTCGCTCTTGTCAACTGAGTAAAACGTAAAACATTAACGTGCTAAAGCGGACTCTTTAGTTTATTTTGCCCCATTCGCTGAGATACTGTTCCTTTGTGAAAAGCGGCTTAAAGTTGTCCTTTATTCCGCGCGCGCATGAGGCATCATCGTAAAGAAGGTCTATAGTGAGCATCAAGAGCGCCTTTGCAGCGTTAAGGATCGCGTTGTCCTTGTCGGCAAGAACGTACTTTTCGCTGTGCAGTCCGCCGGTCGCACCGGTGAAATAGGACTGGATGGACGGGATAACGGAGGAGACGTCGCCCTGGTCGGAGGAGCCCCCGCCAAATCCCGCACAGAACATCTGCGCCTTGTCTCCGACGAGCGTTTTCAGGTTTTCGTACATGAGCTCGTTGAGCGGCTCGCACTGCACGGCGGGCAGATAGCCGGGTATCTCGATTATCTCACACTCAGCGCCGACGGCCATAGCCCCGGAGCGGAGGCAACGATCCATCTTCTCGGATGCGTCGAGTATGGCCTTCGTGTTACTTCCGCGCACATAGGTCTCGATGCGCACATCGGCGGGAACGACATTTACTATGTCGCCGCCCTTTGTGATGATGGGGTGAATACGGATATGGTCCTCATCACGGAAGGTCTCCCTCTGTGTGTGGACAGCCAGCAGACCGAGCATCGCGGCGTTCAGTGCGTTTACCCCCTCAAAGGGTGCTGCGCCCGCATGAGCCTCTTTGCCTGTGTAATTTACAAGCTTGGTCGTAAAGCCGTTGTTGTTTGATGTCGCGCCAGCGGCGTATTCGTCGTTGATTATTGCCGTGTGCTGCATTATGGCGGCGTCGATGTCGTCGAACTCGCCCAGCCGGAGAAACTCCTGCTTGCCGGAGATGAACCACAGTTTTCCCTCGTCGCGGAGCTTTTTGCGATATGTTATCTCAATGCACTCCTCGGCGGGAACACCCATCAACACTACATCGCCTCCGAGATCGTCGGCAATGTCCGTGTCGGACAACGCCATTGCCACCGCGAGCGTCGCGGCAAGCTGCGCGTTGTGCCCACAGGCGTGTACCGCGTTTGTCAGCGGGTCGGCGTCCTTGTGCCCGGCTACGAGTATCGCATCCAGCTCACCCATAACGGCAACACGCGCGTTGTGCTTCGCGCCCTTTTTCTCCGCGACAACACCGGTGATCGCGACCCCGGTGCGCGGCTCATAGCCCAGAGCCTTCAGTCCCTCCGTGAATTTCGCCGCGGTCTTGACCTCCTTGAAGCCGAATTCCGGCTCGCTCGCCACAGAGTCCGCAAAGGCGAGGATATCGTCCCTGCGCGCATCCACGGCCTGACAGGCGATCCGCTTCAACTCTTCTCTGCTTCTCAAATATATCACCTCTTGTTGAAAGTGTGCGGCCTCCGACCGGCCGCCGGGATAATATGCAGTTATATTACACCTTTAAGCCTCATTTGTCCATGCATAATATTCATTGACATACATTTTTTCGACCGCAAAAAGGAGTAAAAATTCCGTGAAGATTTGTAATGCTTCTGTTCACGCACTGTTAAGAAATGCCGGGAGATATTTTAATCCCGCCGTTCGTGTGATAGACTGAATATGCAAGTTAAAAAGGAGTGTGTAGCATATGTCAATATCAATAATACTGGGTTCAGTCGGTATAGTTGCCGGAATCGGAGCGTCGATTTACTTCGCGGTCAAAAAATGGGACTGAGTCGATCGGTAACGTAAAGCGCGGCATGGGGTGTTCTCCGTGCCGCGCTTTGCATTTATGGGGGTGTGGCACTTGAATACCGGGCAACATGCTGATATAATGGGGACGAATAGGGGAGGGATAATATGACCGAACGTATAATCAGTCTGTGTGATCCGACGCTTCCGCTGTACAGTAACCTTGCCAACATAAGCGCGGTTCTTAATACAATGGGTGATGTGAACTGGTGCGGTTTTTATCTCGCACAGGGGGAGACGCTGTACGTCGGGCCGTTTCAGGGCGAGCCTGCCTGCACGCGCATACCGTTTGGCAAGGGAGTCTGCGGCACTGTGGCGTATAAAAAGATTTCCGTAATTGTACCTGATGTGCATGAATTCCCCGGACATATTGCCTGCTCGGAAATCTCCGCGTCGGAGATAGTCGTCCCTATAATGAGAGACGGCAGGGTGCTGGGCGTTATAGATATCGACTCTCCCACGGTGAACAGATTTGACGAGAGCGATCGTGTAGAGCTCGAAAGGGCGGCGGAGTTCATTGCGACGCTTTTTCCGACGGACGGAAAGACTGGGGACATATAAAATGACTATTGATAACAATCTGTATAAAGGGCGCCCCGCGGACACACGCATACCCAAGGAGGAGCGCTGTTACGATCTGCTTGACGCTCTGCACATTGATTACTTCCGCGTGGACCATGAGCACGCCGACACCATTGAGGCGTGCAGGGAGGTGGAGACGGTGCTGGGCTGTGCCGTCTGCAAAAATCTCCTGCTCACCAACCGGCAGAGAAGCGCGGTTTATCTCCTGCTTATGCCCGGGGATAAGCCCTTTTTCACAAAGGCTCTCTCAAAGCAGATAGGCTCCGCGCGGCTGAGCTTCGCTCTCCCCGAGCAGATGGAAAGCTACCTTGACATTACCCCCGGGTCACTCAGTATACTGGGGCTCATGAACGACAGCGAGGGCACCGTGCGTCTCCTTATCGACAGAGAGCTTCTGGGCGATGAATATCTGGGCTGTCACCCGTGCATAAATACATCGACGCTGAAAATCCGCATGGTCGATGTGCTCAATAAGCTCATCCCAGCTATGGGGCACGAGCCTACAGAGGTCGAGCTTCCCCGGAGCGCGGATGCCTGAAGCACGCAGATAATACAGAGAACATAAAGGGGAAAGATAAACATGAAAAGAACCTTAGCGGCGCTTTTGTGCGTCCTGCTCGTGCTCTCACTCTGCGCATGCGGGGGAAACGTCAGCGGAGTAAAGACCCGTGAGGTCGCGTCCGAGATATACAGCGAGAGTGACATTAACTCTGCAATCAGTGTTATAATAAGCGAATTCGGCTCCGGCTGGGACGGATGCACGCTCAGAGAAATATACTACGCCGGGGACGAGAAAACTCATGCGGAGACGCGCTATTATCTTGAGGAGCATGAAGTGCACGACGCCGACGAGCTTATAGTCCTCCTCTCGACTTTTGATGTTGATGCTTCGGGAGGCGACGGCTCACTCAACCCGAACAGCACCTATAAAAACTGGTCGTGGATACTTGTCAGGGACTCCGGCGGAAGCTGGAAGCACGTCGATCACGGATACGGCTGATATAACATTTAATAACATAAAATGAAAGGGCGCACGAAAAATGCGCCCTTTCATGGGTTTATCGGTATACGCGCGGGACACGCTTGCTCACCGCGCACAGAAGCTCATAGGGAATCGTCTGAGCCGCGTCGGAGAGCGTCAGGATGCTGTTGTGCTCGCCGAATATTTCGACCTCACTGCCTACGTCAACATCGGGCAATCCGGTCAGATCGCACATACACATATCCATGCATATGCTTCCGCGCTGGGGGGCGTAGCCGCCGCCGGTGTAGAAGCTGCACTTGTTCGAGATGAGACGGGGCAGGCCGTCGGCGTACCCGATTGCCAGCACGCCCATTCTGGTGCGCTCTTGTGTTACATAGCGGCGACCGTAGCTCACCGAGGTGCCGGGCTCGTGAAATTTGATGGTGCTGACGGTGGTGACGAGACGCATGCAGGGCTTCAGACCGAGACGCCCGCTCACATCGCCGTAGCCGTAGAGAAGCAGTCCGGGACGTACCATGTCGAGCGCCATTTCGGGATAACTCACTACGGCGCCGGAGTTTGCACAGTGGCGTATGTCAAAGTGTATCCCGCCGCGGCTCTCAAGCGCTTCTATTACGTCCGTGAACAGGCGGAACTGCTCGCGTGTGTAGCTCTCGCAGTCCTTACCCGGCTCGTCCGACACGGCAAAGTGCGTAAATATCCCCTCGTGCTCAAGACCGGGGAGACGGCAGGACTCAATGATGTTGTCCACGCCCTCGTCAAAGTGCGCACCCGAGCAGAGAAAGCCCAGCCGCGACATACCCGTGTCGAGCTTTATATGTATTTTCAGTGTTTTCCCGAGCTTCACGGCGTCGGCGGAATACTCCAGCGCCTTTGCGAGGCAGGTGACGGTCTGGGTAATGCTGTTTTCAATGAGGACGTCGGTATACTCGTGCGGAGTATGACCGAGGATGAGTATGGGCATCTTGACGCCGCCCTGACGAAGCTCGAGCGCTTCATCCAGACACGAGACCGCAAGGTAGTCCGCGCCCTCCTCCTCAAGAAGCTTTGAGACGATGAGTGCGCCGTGCCCGTAGGCGTCGGCCTTCACCACGCCGAGGAACCGACAGCCCTCCGGGAGCGCGCTTCGTATGGCGCGGTAGTTGCCGCGCAGATTTTCAAGACTTATCTCAGCCCAGGTTCTCTTTTGCAGGTCGTTCATATCTGTTTCTCCTAAGTTATTTCCAGTCGTGTATTTCGCAAAACAGTCTCACACGTCCGCCGGAGGCAAGCTCGGCGCGCAGAGGAGTTGTATCCTCCCCGGACATCCACAGCGCGACGGTCACTCCGTCCTCTGGAACGATGTACCAGACCGGAACACCGTCCACGCTCGCGCAGGAATCAAGGTGCCCGGAGCACATTGCCCGGACGATAATGGGCAGAGCGTTTACCGGCGTCATACCGCTTTCGTCCAGAAAGCCGGTGTCCACCGAAATGCTCTCGCAGTCCAGAACGGAGCTGCCGCTCTCAAAGCGCATGGTGACGCCGGAGATGATATCCGGCTCAATGACGGTGACGGTACAGTCCTCACTATTGCCGCTGTAGGCAAGGGTGAAGCGCGCGGTGTGGTCGTCGTACTCGGCGCGGACATCCGCCGTAAAGCTCACGGTCTCGCGCCCACGCAGTTCCGATGAAAACTCCTCGAAGCGCTTTTCCTCCGCGCCCGTGCCGCAACCGCTCAGCATCAGGCACGGGAGAATTAACAGCATAACGCACAATCGTTTCATGTATACCTCCAAAACGGTCATGCTATAAGCTATGCACTAAGCGTCATTATAATCACCCCGGGCGGATTAGTCAAATTTTCTCTTGAAAAAAAGCACATGATATGGTAGAGTAGTCCCCGTTAGTGCTGTGAATGGGAAAATAGTGCTGTCGCGCCCAACAGAGAACGGAGGTCATCGGCTGTAAGCCTCCGTGGGGGGCAGGTGCTTGGTTCGCCCGGGAGCATCCGGCTAATCACCGGCGCGTGGGACGCGTTACAGTCTCTGAGAGTGCGGCGCTTGAGCCGAACACGGGTGGTACCGCGGAAGCTTTTTGCTTTCGTCCTGTTTTGAGGACGGAGGCTTTTTTCTTTTCCCGGCACGCTCCGACGCGATTTGTTATAAAAGAATACGAAACCATAAGGAGACACAAAATGAAGGAACTGATGAAGGAATTGCGGGAGGCCGCAATAAAGGCCGTCAATGAGGCGGGGAGTATTGAGCTTCTCGAGGCGGAAAGAGTCAAGTATCTGGGCAAAAAGGGCGAGTTTACCGCCATCCTGCGCCAGATGGGCAAGCTCTCTGCGGAGGAACGCCCTGTGATGGGTCAGCTCGCCAATAAGATTCGCGGCGAGATAGAGACTGCTATTGATGAGCGCAAGACCGCTCTCACCGCGGCGCTCATGGAAAAGAAGCTTGAGGATGAGGCGCTGGACGTTACGCTCCCCGGCGAGAAAAAGACCCTCGGCCACAAGCACCCCATGTACAATGTTCTCGACCAGATAAAGGATATTTTCATCGGCATGGGCTTTGAGATAGTTGACGGCCCCGAGGTCGAGCTTGCCGACTATAACTTCACTAAGCTCAATATAGACGAGGGGCATCCCTCACGCGAGTGGACAGACACCTTCTACTTCACCGAGGACAGCCGCATACTTCTCCGTACCCAGACATCTCCCATGCAGATACACGCCATGGAGAGCCACAGCCTCCCCATCCGCATGATCGCGCCCGGCCGGGTTTACCGCAAGGATGAGGTCGATGCCACCCACTCTCCCATGTTCCACCAGATCGAGGGCATGGTGATCGACAAGGGCGTTACCATGTCCGACCTCAAGGCGACGCTCAACCTCGTCGTCGAGAAGATCTACGGCGAGGGCACCGTCACCCGCTTCCGCCCCCATCATTTCCCGTTCACCGAGCCGAGCTGTGAAATGGATATCCAGTGCCACAAGTGCGGCGGTAAGGGTTGTCCCACCTGCAAGGGAGAGGGCTGGATCGAGGTGCTGGGCGCCGGCATGGTTCACCCCAAGGTGCTTGCCGGCTGCGGCATAGACCCGGACGAATACTCCGGCTGGGCCTTCGGAATGGGGCTTGAGCGTCTTGCCATGGGCGAATACAAGATAAACGACCTGCGCCTCATCTTCGAAAATGACGTGCGCTTCCTGGAACAGTTCTGACGAATAGGAGATAAAACTGATGAAACTTTCAAGAAAATGGCTCAACGAGTTTGTCGATCTTCCGCTTGAGGAATATAACGATAAGGTCTTTGCCGAGGCCATGACCATATCCGGCTCCAAGGTCGAGATAACCGAGGATCTGAGCGCGGAGATGAAAAACGTCCGCGTCGGCAGAATAATCTCTATTGAGAAGCACCCCAATTCCGACCATATGCTGGTCACACGCATTGACGTGGGCGGCAGTGAGAGCGTGCAGATATGCACCGGCGCGTGGAACGTTCACGTCGGTGACCTTGTTCCTGTCGCACTGCATAATTCCGTTCTTCCCGGCGGCGTCAAGATCACCCGCGGCAAGCTTCGCGGCGTAGAGTCCGACGGTATGCTCTGCTCACTCAAGGAGCTGGACGCGACCGTACATGACTTCCCCTACGGCGAGATAAAGGCCGCCGCCATCCTCGGCGACTATAGGGCGATCGACGCCGAAAAGCCCTCTGTTTCCCCCGATATAAAGGCAGGAGACAGAATATTCGGCAAGGTCATTGCGGCAGAGGTCAGGTCTGTTGAGAACGCAGGGGTCAACCTCTGGAGCGTGGCGCTTGAGCCTACAGCGCAGTGCGTGACACCCTGCCAGAACCTCCACGAGGGCGACATGATCGCCTACAATACCGCCTCCGGTACGATATGCACTCTCGACGATCTCCGTGCGAAGCAGGAGGAGTTCCCGCACTGCATCAACGACGGCATACTCATTCTCCACGAAGAGGCCAGACCCGGTGACGATATGGCAATGCTTATGGGACGTGACGACCATGTTGTCGAATTCGAGATAACTCCCAACCGTCCCGACTGCCTTTGCATGATCGGTCTTGCACGCGAGGCGGCAGTTACCTTCGGCCGCGAGTTGAAGCTTCATGAGCCTGTTGTCCGCGCCACCGCCGGCGGCAATATAGCAGACATGGCAAAGATCATTATCGAGGATGCCGACCTCTGCCCGCGCTATACCGCGCGTATGGTCAGGAACGTAAAAATTGCCCCCTCTCCCGAGTGGATGCGCGAGCGTATCCGTAATGCCGGTATGCGCCCGATAAACAATGTTGTGGATATCACCAACTACGTCATGCTCGAGTACGGCCAGCCCATGCACGCCTTTGACTTCGCCTGTGTCGGCGACGGCGAGATACACGTCCGCCGTGCAAGGGAGGGTGAGTCCATCCGCACCCTTGACGGCACCGAGAGAAAGCTCACCCCCAATATGCTCTGCATATGCGATACCGAAAAGCCTGTTGCGGTCGCCGGTGTCATGGGCGGCGAGAACAGCGAGATAGTGGGCGACACGGCAATGGTGCTCTTTGAGAGCGCCAACTTCAACGGCCCCTCCGTCCGCCGTACCGCGACTGCGCTCGGTATGCGTACCGATGCATCCTCACGCTTTGAAAAGGGACTGGACGTAAAGAACACCGAAAAGGCATTAGAGCGCGCCTGCGAGCTGGTCGAGCTGCTGGGCTGCGGCGAGGTTGTCGAGGGCGTTATCGACGTCGTTCCCGCCGAGCTCAAGACGCAGACCGTGAAGCTTGAGCCCGACAAGATAAATGCCCTCCTCGGCACCGACGTGGACGAGGCGACAATGAGAAAAATACTCCTTGACCTCGGCTTTACACTTGAGGGAGACACCATCTATGTTCCCTCGTGGCGCGGAGATGTGGAGCATTACTCCGATATCGCTGAGGAGGTCGCCCGCTTCTACGGCTACAACGAGATACCCACACGCTTCACCGGTGCTATTTCCACCTGCGGCGGCTTCACTCCCGTCCAGCAGTGCGAGCGCGAGATAGGGAGCATCTGCCGCAGTATGGGTCTTGACGAGATAATCACATATTCCTTCATCAGCCCCACCTACTACGACAAGATAAGGATGCCCGCTGACTCGAAGCTTCGCGACAGCCTGAAGATACTCAATCCCCTGGGCGAGGATACCTCCATCATGCGCACCACCGTCCTGCCCTCCATGCTCGAGATACTCACCCGCAACTATAATTTCCGCAATAAGTCTGCGTATCTCTACGAGATAGGAAAGATATATCTCAAGCGTCCCGACGGTCTTGCGGACGAGCCCAAGATAGTCTCCGTCGGCGCCTACGGTGACGGCATGAGCTTCTTCGTGCTCAAGGGCTGGGTCGAAGAGCTGATCGACGGCCTCTCCTGCGGCAAGCCCAAATTCGTGGCCGAAAAGTCCAACGCCTCCTATCATCCCGGCCGTTGTGCCAAGGTATATATCGACGGGAAGTACGTCGGTGTGTTCGGCCAGATACACCCGGAGGTAGCGAAAAACTACGGCGTTGACGCAGAGATCTACTGTGCCGAGCTGAGCTTTGACGCGCTCTTTGAGCTCAGGGGCGGTATTCCCGTCTACAAGCCTCTGCCGCGCTTTCCCTCCACCACGCGCGATATTGCCGTCGTCTGCGACAGCGCTATCCCCGTGGGTGAGCTGACCGAGTGCATTATGGAAAACGGTGGCGAGTATCTCAAGGACTGCACTGTGTTCGATGTTTACACCGGCCATCATATCGCCGAGGGCATGAAGTCCGTTGCCTTCTCCCTCACCATGCGTGCCGAGGATCAGACGCTCACCGACGATCACGCCGAGGAGATCGTGAGAAGTATCCTTGCTGCACTGGAGAAAAAGTACGGCGCGCTCATGCGTTGAGCTTAAGAAAAATTAAAATATTTTTAACTGATTTCCCGCTTTTTCGACTTTACTTGACAGTTTAATCTGCTATAATGTAGATGGACAGGATGAAAAGGAGGGCACATCATGCAGGATCCAACCAGAACATTTGCCGCATTGGACAGTAAGGCCGAGATGAAAGAGATCCTATCGTCCGTGTACAACTCTCTCATGGTCAAGGGCTACAACCCCATTAACCAGATCGTGGGTTATATACTCTCGGAGGATCCCACCTACATCACCAACTACAACAACGCCCGCACGCTCATCTGCCGTATCGACAGGGACGAGCTGTTGCAGGAGCTTGTTAAGTGCTATCTGTCAAAATAACTGACATCATGTAAAGGACACGCAGGGTTTGTCTGCGTGTCTTTTATATAAGCATTGGAGGAGTATCCGAACCCGTTTTTAAGCGGACAAAACCGCCGCAGGCTTCGCTTTGCTCACTCGCAAGGCGACAGCCTTCCTCAATCGCAAAACTTCCCCTGCGACGCTTCTCTCTCGCTTAAAAATCTGCGACCTCTGCAAATTAGATTTTGCCCTTAGTCAAGGCAGAGGACGCAGGAATACTGACGTATTTCAAGGACGATAACGATGGATAAGGGCAAAATATCTTTGCCGAGGCGGAGTTCGGATGCTCCCCCAATGCTTAAGGATAAAGCTATGAATTCTTTAATGACCGGTGAATACCGTATCGCCTCCGCGCACGAGCTTAATATGGAAAAGACCTTCGAGTGCGGGCAGTGCTTCCGCTGGAACGCGGACTCTGAGGGCACATATACCGGCGTCGCCATGGGACACGCGGCAAGAGTGCGCAGTGAGGACGGAGAAATCTATATACGTTCGGACGCGCCGGAGTATCTCTGGCGGGAGTATTTTGACCTTGAGCGTGATTATGACGCTATCAGCCGGGAGCTTCACGGAGGGGAATACCTTGACAAATGTATCGCCTACGGTGCGGGCATACGCATACTCAGGCAGGAGCCGTGGGAGGCGCTGTGCTCGTTTATTATCTCCCAGTGCAACAACATCACCCGCATAAAGGGCATAGTCGAGCGACTGTGCGAGGGCTTCGGAGAGATAACGGAGCTTGACGGGAGAGAGTATTACACCTTCCCGTCGGCGGATAGGCTCGCGAGACTGCGAGCCGATGAGCTTTCAAGCCTGCGCTGTGGCTACCGCGCACCGTATATCATCGCGGCGGCAAGAGCCGTCTCCGAGGGAACGCTTGACCTTGACGCGCTGATACATACGGATTATATGACCGCAAAGCGTGAGCTTCTTAAGCTCCCCGGCATAGGGGAGAAGGTCGCGAACTGTGTTGCGCTCTTCGGCCTCGGTCACATGGAGGGCTTCCCTATAGACGTCTGGATACGCAGAGCGCTCAAAGAGCATTTCCCGCCGGATTTTGACCCGGACAGCCTGGGCGAGTACGCAGGCCTTGCACAGCAGTATATTTTTTATTACGCCCGAAGCCACGGGAAATAATAGCCTTTCGGATGTTGACTTTTACGAAAAATCTGTTAGAATGACAAAAATATATTATAGGGGGTAATTTCATATGGAGCAGAATAATTACAGTAGCCGTTTTGTGGGCGAGGGGCTTACCTTTGACGACGTGCTGCTGGTACCGGCCGAGAGTGATATCCTGCCCGCGGATGTCGACCTGTCCACATATCTTACCAGAAAGATCAAGCTGAATGTCCCCATCATGAGCGCCGCCATGGACACCGTCACCGAGTACCGCATGGCAATAGCCATCGCGCGAGAAGGCGGCATAGGCGTCATCCACAAGAACATGGCCATCGACGTTCAGGCCGAGCAGGTCGATCTTGTCAAGCGCTCGGAAAACGGTGTCATCACGAATCCGTTTTTCCTGCATCCCGAGAATACTCTCGGCGACGCGGATGCCCTCATGGGCAAGTTCCGCATATCCGGCGTGCCCATCGTCGACGAGAACGGCACACTCATCGGCATTATCACCAACCGTGACATGAAGTTCGAGACCGATATGAGCCGCCCCATCGACGAGGTAATGACCAGAAAGGGACTTATTACCGGCCTTGTGGGGACAACCCTTGATGAGGCAAAGACCATTCTTCAGCAGCACCGTATCGAAAAACTCCCTATTGTTGACGAAAGCTTCAAGCTCAAGGGGCTTATTACCATAAAGGATATTGAGAAGGTTCTCAAATACCCCAACTCCGCCAAGGACGACAAGGGTCGTCTCCTCTGCGCCGCCGCGATCGGTGCGACTGCGGATGTGCTTGACCGCGCGGGCGCGCTCATCGACGCCGGTGTTGACGTCCTCGTGCTCGACAGCGCACACGGACACTCAGCGAATATCATGCGTTCCGTTTCCAAGGTCAAGGAGGCGTTCCCCGACATTCAGCTTGTCGCGGGCAACGTTGCCACCGCCGCCGCGACCGAGGCGCTCATCAAGGCCGGCGCCGACTGCGTAAAGGTCGGCATAGGCCCCGGCTCCATCTGCACCACCCGTGTCGTTTCCGGCATCGGTGTGCCGCAGATCACCGCTATCATGCAGTGCAGTGAGATGGCGGACAAGTATGGTGTTCCCGTCATCGCCGACGGCGGTATCAAGTATTCCGGAGACATTGCCAAGGCTATCGCCGCGGGCGGAAAGGTCGTCATGATGGGCTCGATGCTGGCCGGATGCGAGGAGGCTCCCGGCGAGATCGAGGTATATCAGGGTCGTCAGTTCAAGGTCTACCGCGGTATGGGAAGCCTCGGCGCCATGCAGAAGGGCTCCAAGGACAGATACTTCCAGACCAACAACAAGAAACTCGTGCCCGAGGGAGTCGAGGGACGTGTACCCTTCCGTGGCCCGCTGAGCGAGACCGTGTTCCAGATGATGGGCGGCCTGCGCTCCGGCATGGGCTACTGTGGCGCACATAATATTGAGGAGCTTCGCACTAAGAGTCAGTTCGTTCGTATCACCAGCGCCGGACTTAAGGAGAGCCACCCTCACGATATATACATCACCAAGGAAGCGCCCAACTACACCATGAACCCCTGATACAGTGTTTCATACCGCGTACCGGAAATTCCCGGTACGCGGTTTTTGACTGTAGGACAATCAAAAAAGTAAATAAATAATACTTGAACTATTGCGGAAATTTGGTATTCTATAGGTATGAATAAATGCGGAGGGGGAGTAATATTGGAGCTTCTTACAAAGGCAAGCCGTTCGGATGCCGAGAATGAACGGGAGCTTAAAAACCGGGACGTGGCATACCGTGCGGCCTGCGGCAGCATCGTCATGCTGAAAAACGACGGCGCTCTGCCGTTCAAGGGCAAAAGGATAGCCGTTTACGGAGCGGGCGCCGCACATACTGTCAAGGGCGGAACGGGCTCCGGCGAGGTGAACGAGCGTTACAGCATCTCCATACTTGAGGGACTCAGGGTGCGCGGCTTTGATATCGCTACGGAAAAGTGGCTCCGCGACTATGAGACTGAGTACGAAAAAAAGCTTGCGGAATATAAAAAATGCGGGCTGAAGCTTGACCTTCTGCATCCGTCCTCCGTGCTTAATCTCATTTCGGCGAATTTCCAGCCTCCCGCCGGCAGATCTGTGAGCAAAAAGGACATCGCCGAAAGCGCCACCGAGAACTGCATATATATCATCAGCCGCCAGGCAGGGGAGGGCGGAGACAGAAAGCTCGAAAAGGGAGACTACTACCTCACGGATGATGAGCTTGCGAATATAAAGCTCTGCGCCGAGCAGTACAAGCACTTCGTCCTTGTCATAAACTGCGGCTCGCCCGTTGAGCTCAGTGACTGCGTAGATATGAAGGGTCTGCGCGGAATACTATTTATAAGTCAGCTCGGCTCCGAGGGCGGCCTTGCCGTGGCGGATATACTCTCCGGCGCGGTCACGCCCTCCGGCAAGCTTGCCGACACATGGGCGCGTCGGTATGATGATCTCCCTTATGCGCGCGAGTACAGCTATCTTAACGACGAACTCGAGCAGGAGTATTATAAAGAGGGTATCTACGTCGGCTATCGCTACTTTGACAGCTTCGGCAGGGAGCCGCTCCATCCATTCGGCTTCGGCCTGAGCTATACGGATTTCAGGCTCGGCACGGCAAAGGTCAGCGCGGAGGGTACAAGCGTCCGCGTTTCGCTCCCCGTGACCAATAAGGGGCTTAAATACCCCGGCCGCGAGACCGTGCAGGTTTACGTCAGTGCGCCGGGCGGCAGTATAGACAGAGAGTATCAGCGCCTTGCGGCGTATAAAAAGACCACGCTTTTAGCACCGGCAAGATCCGAGACGCTTGAGCTGAGCTTTGATATGTGCGAGCTTGCGGCATATCGCTTTGATGATGCCTCATATGTCCTCGAAAAGGGCGACTACGTTATCCGTGTGGGAAATTCCTCAAGGAATACTGTTCCCACGGCAGTGCTGAGACTCGATAATGAGGTCATAGTGTCGCGCCATGAGCATATCTGCCCCGTAATCAATCCGTTCATTGAGCTGCACGGGAAAGGCTGTCAGGCCAAAACGCCGGAGAATCTCCCCGTTGTCAACATCGACGCCGCATCCTTTACCACAGAGGAATATACATATGCGCCTCCGGAGACAATAAGCGACAGCCGTGTTCGCCGCTTTGTGGACAGCCTCTCCGTTGAGGATATGGCCGAGATAGTGGTCGGCGTAGGGCCAAGCGATGCGGGGCGCTTCAGGCTTCCCGGAGCGGTCGGCGGCACAACGGCGAAATTCTGGGAAAGTGGACTTGCGAACATCGCTTTCTGCGACGGCCCCGCGGGATTGAGAGTTTCACGCCGCGCCGCGGTCGATGCCTCCGGCAATGTCAAACCGCTGGAAATGGTGCTGTCATTCTACGAAAAGCTTCCCGACTTCATCAAGAAAAAAATGCTGGGCGACGAAACGCGGGACACCGTGGTATATCAGTTCACTACGGCGTTCCCGGTGGAGTCCGCTCTGGCACAGAGCTGGGATGATGAACTCATGTATGAGATCGGCTGTGCGGTACACGACGAAATGCGTGAGTACGGCTGTACATGGTGGCTTGCTCCCGCCGTAAATATCCACCGCAATCCTCTCTGCGGCAGAAATTTTGAATACTTCTCAGAGGATCCGTTCCTTGCCGGTTCCCTTGCGGCGGCGCTTGTAAGAGGTGTCCAGCGCGAGGAGGGGTACTATGTTGCGGTGAAGCACTTTGCCGGTAACGAACAGGAGGATAACCGCAATAAAGTTAGCTCCAATGTCAGCGAGAGGGCTTTGCGTGAGATATACCTCAGACCCTTTGAGATAGCGGTGCGATGCGGCGGGGCAAAGGGCATCATGACCTCGTATAATCGGCTCAACGGCGTGTACACGGCGAATTCCCATGATCTCTGCACCAGGGTACTGAGGAATGAGTGGGGCTTTGACGGCACGGTAATGACGGACTGGTTCTCTACCGTCGTTACGAAAAACGGCGCGTATCTCGCCATTAAAGCGGGGAATGACCTCGTGATGCCGGGCGAACCGATATCAAAAAAGAATATAGTCCGCGCGGTAGAAAGGGGTCAATTGACCCGGGCAGAGCTGAAACGCTGCTGCTGTAACGTGGTCAGAGCCATAATGAACAGCGCGATTCAGAAAGAATATATCAAATAAGGAAGTCTGAAGATGAAAAAAGCAATTTCCCTCATAATGGCAGTCGCAATACTGTTCACGCTCAACGCGTGCAGTCTCCGCACAATAACGGAGAGCGTAATGCCGACGCCCACGCCCACCGCCGCAACTCCTGCCCCCACGCCCACACCCACTCCGGAACCCACGCCTGAGCCGACTCCGGAGCCTGTCTCATCCCCGTATAAGGCGATACTTGATGCTTATTACCTCGCGCTCATTGAGAACTGGGGACCCGGCGCGATGAGCGAAAATGGCATAAATTATATGCTCTCGATGTATGGCGGAGATGACCTCTGCGCATCGGTCGGATACTGCATTACCGACCTTGACGGCGACGGACTTGACGAGCTTGTCATCGGCAACATAGGTGACGATGAGTTCGTGACAAACATGATCTACGACCTATATACTCTTGTTGACGGCGAGCCGGTGCTCCAGATCTCCGCCACGGAGCGCAATCGCTATTATATGTGCGACAACGGATTTTTCATAAACGAGGGTTCAAGCAGTGCAGCCCACAGCGAGACTGTTTATTATAAGCTCGTAGACAGCGCTTTCGTCTTTGAGGAGGCGGTGGTGTTTGACTCCGAGATGGATCCCGACGCAAACTGGTTCTATACCGTTGACTATAATATGTCGCGCGAGAGATTCAAGACCGTCACATCTCAGGAGGCGATAGACTTCATGGACGAGCGTGAGAGCCATGTGACCCGTCCCGACTATACCCCCTTCACCGACTACCCCAACCATAGCTGGTAAGCGAAACAAATCAGCCGAAAGCCCGGTAAAGCCGGGCTTTTCGGCTGATTTGTCATATATCATCGTAACATCTACATTTTAGATTCTTCATAACGAAGTGACGTTACCGGAACTTTCATATCTGTCCAGTCTGAGACATCGCATTGACCGTTTTCATTAAAGCCCACAGCAACTACAGTACCATCTGATTTTACCCCTACCGTATGGCTTTCACCCGCAGAGATGGCAACTATGTCTTTCCAGCCAGAAACATCACATTGCCCACTGACACCCCGGCCGGCAGTGACTACAGTGCCGTCGGATTTTAGACCTACAACATGCTGCATACCGGCAGAGATGGCAACTATATCTGTCCAGTCGGAAGTGTTGCACTGACCGCTGTGGTCGCCACCCACGACAACCACAGTGCCATCGGATTTCAGGCCTACAGTATTGTAGAGACTGGCAGAGACTGCAATTATGTCCGTCCAGTTGGAAACGTTGCACTGACCATCAGTATTGAGACCTGTGGCAACCACAGTACCGTCCGCCTTTAAGCCAACGGTGTGACAATTACTCGCAGATATGGCGACTATGTCCGTCCAATCGGAGACATCACACTGACCGTGAAGATTGTAGCCCGTGGCAACAACAGTACCGTCCGATTTCAGGCCTACAGTATTATACTTGCTCGCCGAGACCGCAATTATGCCTATCCAGTCGATTACATTGCACTGACCGTAATAATTATAACCTGCGGTAAGAACGAAGCCGTTTGATTTCAAGCCCGCTGTATGAAGCTCGCCCGCAGAGACCGAGATTATATCCGTCCATTCTGACACATCGCACTGACCGTTGACATTAAAACCTGTGGCAATGACGGTACCATCTGATTTTAGGGCTACTGTATGAACCCTACTTGCAGAGATCGTGTTTATGCATTTGCCTGTATCTTCAAGCGAGAGACTTCGATTTACAGGATGATTAGGAACTCTTATGTCTCTCCAACTATATATATTGTACAAACCAGAATAAACGCTGCCTACGGTAGCAACAGTGCCATCGGCCTTTAAGACCACTGTATTATAGCCCCCAGCAGAAACGGAAATTATGTTCGTCCAGTCGTGAACATTGCACTGCCCAGCCTCATTATGACCAATAGCGACAAGAGTGCCATCTGATTTTAGACCGACTGTATGATACCCACCCGTGGATATGGCAACTATGTCCGTCCAGCCAGAAACCTCACACTGACCATCGTCATTGATGCCTACGGAGACTACGGTACCATCTGATTTTAGACCGACTGTATGATACCTACCCGTGGATATGGCAACTATACCAGTCCATTCAGAAACCTCACACTGACCATAATAATTATTACCCACGGCGACCACAGTGCCGTCTGCCCTTAAGCCCACCGTATGCGCCCAACCCGCGGAGACAGCAACTATTTCTGTCCAGTCGGAGACATTGCACTGCCAGTTGCCATTGGTGCCCGCGGCGACTACGGTACCGTCTGCCTTCAAGCCGACTGTGTGATTTCCGCCTGCGGCGACGTCGATTATGCCTGACCATTCGGATACCTCGCACTGACCGGCTGTGTTGATGCCTGCAGCAACAACAGCACCGCTTGTCTTTACTCCCACAGTATGCCAATAACCCGCAGAAACAGCAACTATGTCCGCCCAATCAGAGACATTGCACTGCCCCTCATCATCGCGACCTGTTGCAACCACGGTACCATCTGCCTTTAAGCCTACTGTATACCAATATCCTGCAGAGAGACTACTCCTGTCGGCGACCTCATCCCACAGCGCAAAGCTTCTTTCGCGTGCGTCCTTATAGTCTGCAATTTTACCGAACGCTATTGCCGCGCCCGCTTTATCCCCGTTGGCAAGAAGCAGCTCCGCCTGAGAGTATTGCGCGCGGCTGTCATTATCGGGATCATCAGCCACGCTGTCCGATTGAGACTCAGATATGGGTGCCGAGGTTTCAACTGCCACGGTCGTGGCTTTGCCGTCCTCTGTCGGTGATACGTTGGATTTTCCGCCGAGCACAAGCGTCAGGCATACGATGAGTGCGGCTATGATACCTACAGTCGCGATTATTATCCCCGAGCTTCGTTTGCTCTTTTGTGCCCTGCCATTTGAGGGTGCGGCTTCCTGTCTTCGAACTTCGTGCCGCGGCGTGGACTCATGAGCTCCCCGGGAACTGCGAGAGCGGCTTCTGTTGCCGGTTGTCTGCGAACGGACTTCGATGCTCCGCCTGCTTCGGCGTGAGAGCTCCGGCTCCAGCGCCACGCTCTCGACCGGGACGAACGAAGTGCCTGTCCCGTCGATTGTCCCCTGGCATCCGTCCTCGCCTTTTTTTGAAAGCGCACGCCTGAGAGCATCAACGGATTGAATTCTATCCGTGCTTTTCACCGCAAGACCCTGCATGAGTGCCTGCTCATATTCGCGTGGAATGTCGATACCGAGCTCCGAGGGCTTTTTCAGTTCATCCTTGAATACCCGCTGTATCGACTCGTCCGGGGTGATGCCGGTAATACACTTATATATTGTGGCGCATATGGCGTACACATCCGTCCACGGCCCCTGATCGCCCTTTGAACGATACTGCTCCTCCGGGGCGTAGCCGGGCTTGAGTACCACGGACAGCGTTCTGCCTTCGCCGACATACCTTGCTGCACCGAAATCAAGCAGCTTTAGCCGCCCGTCCTTGAGCAACATGATGTTGTCAGGGCTGATGTCGCGATGAATCAACCCCTGCTTATGTATCCCGTGCAGAGCCTGCAACACGGGGTCAAGCATTTCGGCGAGTTCCTTCGGCGGGATGTGTCCGTATTTCCCGAGATAGCTTTTCAGCGTGATACCGTCAAGATACTCCATCACGATGTACGCGGTGCCGTTGTCCTTAAAGAAATCTCTGACGCTTACCACACCGGGGTTGTCCGAAAAACGGGCGAGAGTGCGCGCCTCGTTCAGGAAGCGCTGCATTTCCTTCTCTGATGCCTCCCGACTTCTCTCGGACATTGTGACATAGTTGGAGCGCTCGTTATTGCGGTTGGAAACGCCGTGAGGGTAATACTCCTTCACCGCAACTCTCATATCCAGTGTCAGATCGCGACCGATGTAGGTTATGCCGAAGCCGCCTTCGCCGATGGCTTTGCCAATCAGGTACTTATCCCTCAGCACAGTACCGGGCTTCAGATGATAATCGGGCACATTACATTCGGTTGTTTTGCCGCAGACAGGACAACTTTCGTCCTCCGTCCTGTGTGACATACAATAATAGCAATATATATCTTCCATATCGTACCCACTGTTTTCAAGGTGATATTATAATGAAGTTTTATCGTCCTGAATCTTTATGTCCGTCCAGTCGGAGACTTCGCACTGACCGAGTTCATTGTTGCCCACGGCAACAACAGTACCGTCGGACTTTAAGCCCACAGTATGACCATTACCCGCAAAGACAGCGATCATATCAGTCCAGCCCGACACGTTACACTGACCCTCTCCGTTATCGCCAACAGTAACAACGGTGCCGTCTGCTCTCAATCCTACAGTATGCTGATAGCCCGCTGAGACAGAGACTATGCCTGTCCAAGCGTAGACGTTGCACTGGCCAAAATAGTTGTCGCCTGCGGAGACTACGGTGCCATCGGATTTTAATCCCACCGTATGGTCGTACTCCGCAGAGACAGCGACTATATCCGTCCACCCGGAGACATTGCATCGGCCGTCATCATTCACACCTGCGGCAACCACAGTGCCGTCGGATTTTAATCCCACCG
The DNA here is from genome assembly GCA_964587485.1 of uncultured Oscillospiraceae bacterium. Lineage (GTDB taxonomy): Bacteria > Bacillota > Clostridia > Oscillospirales > Oscillospiraceae > Limivicinus. Next base: position 22,404 of record CAZPLL010000006.1, read on the forward strand.
TATAATAACAGCCAGCAGAAACGGAAACTATGTCCGTCCAGTCGGAGACGTCGCACTGCCCGTGATCATTATAGCCTACGGCAACCACGGTACCGTCGGATTTTAACCCAACCGTATGATCGTATCCCGCAGAGACAGCGACCATATCTGTCCAGTTGGAGACGTCGCACTGCCCGTGGTCATCAGACCCGAAGGCAATTACGGTGCCGTCCGATTTTAACCCTACGGTATGCCAATCACCCGAAGAGATCGCGATTATGTTTTTCCAACTAGATACCTCAGATCGTCCTGTGCCATCAGTGTCAATCACAGTACCATCTGACTTCAAGCCCGCAGTATAGTAGCCACCTGCGGCGATTCTGCCGCTCATCTTGTTTGCATCTTCAAACGTGAGCTTTTTTCCGACAGGCCGAGCCGAAGCTTTTATATCTGTCCAACCGGACACGTCACACTGGCCACAATTGTTTTTTCCCACGATGACAACGGTGCCGTCAGATTTCAGCCCGGCAGTATGGAAGTTACCTGCAAACACCGAGACTATATCCGCCCAGTCTGAAACGTCGCACTGACCGTCACTGTTGTAGCCTGTGGCAACGACGGTACCGTCGGACTTCAGACCCGCTGTATGGAAGTCACCCGCGGAGACGGCAACGATGTCTGTCCAGCCGGACACATCGCACTGACTGTCAGTGTTGTAGCCTGTGGCAACAACAGTGCCGTCGGATCTGAGGCCTACTGTGTGGAGACTGCCCGCCGAGACGGCAACAATGCCCCGCCAATCCGATACATCACACTGGCCGTAATCGTTACCTCCCGTGGCAACCACGGTGCCGTCGGACTTCAAGCCTACCGTATGGAAGTCGCCCGCTGAGACAGCAACCATGCCCCGCCAATCTGACACGTTGCACTGGCCGCGGCTGTTACTCCCCGCGACGACCACAGTACCGTCTGACTTTAAGCCCGCAGTATTTCTATAGCTTGCCGAGACGGAAACGATATTCACCCAGTCTGACACAGTACACTGACCGTATTCATCATCGCCCACTGCAACAACAGTACCGTCGGATTTCAGAGCCACTGCATGGGAGACACCCGCTGAGACAGAAACAATGTCTGTCCAGCCTGACACGTCAGCCTGATTCAAATAATCATTAGCCCCCGCGACGACCACAGTGCCGTCGGATTTTAAGCCCAAAGTATAATCATCGCTTACGGAGATGCTGTCTCCCTCGGCAGATTTGACCTCGAACTTTTTTCTTTCAGCCTGATTGGGAAATCTTATATTCGTCCAACTGCGCAAATTGCGTTGCCCGTCATAATTATTGCCTACGGTAACCAGGGTGCCGTCGGATTTCATGCCTACCGTATGATAGTAACCCGCAAATACCGCAACTATATCTTTCCAGACTGAGACCTCACACTGTCCGTTAGTGTTGTAGCCTGTGGCAACAACGGTGCCGTCAGCCTTTAAGCCTACTGTGTAGTTATATACCGCGGAAATGGCGACTATGTCCGTCCAGTCGGACACGTCGCACTGACCGTCACTGTTGTAGCCTGTGGCAACGACAGTACCGTCTGACTTTAAGCCCACCGTATAACCGTTACCCGCCGAGACGGTGATTATATCCGTCCAGTCGGAAACTTTACAACAATTGCTACTGTTACTTCCCACGGCGACTACGGTGCCGTCAGCCTTTAAGCCTACTGTATGGTTCCATCCCGCAGAAATCGCAATTATATTCGTCCAATCGGAAACGTCGTACCGATCACCGTAATTTTCACCTACGGCAACAACGGTCCCGTCCGCTTTCAGGCCTACTGTATGACCGTAACCCGCGGAAACAGCCACTATGTCCTTCCAGCCGGACACCCTGCACCGACCGTCATCTTTTTCACCCGTGGCAACAACGGTGCCATCCGCTTTCAGACCTACTGTATGACTGTAGCCCGCAGAGACATCAACTATGTTCTTCCAACGCGATACTTTGCACTGACCGTCATCATTCGTACCTTTGGCGATAACAGTCCCGTCGCTGTTTAAGCCTACCGTATAATTATATCCAACGGAAATACTGCTCCTGTCGGCAACCTCATCCCACAGCGCAAAGCTTCTTTCACGCGCATCCCTATAGTCCGCACAGCTACCTAACATAATTGCCGCGCCCGCTTTATCGCCTTTCGCGAGCAGGAGCTCCGCCTGTGCATAATTTTCCTCCGCATATTCGTTCTTCGTTGACGATGTACCGGCACTCCCGCCGAACACGAAAGCCAATCCGCCGATAAGCACAGCCAAAACGCAGACGGCTATAAGTACAAGCTTTTTGGTTTTCGAATTGCGTCCCGATTGATCTTCTGGATTTTTTTCCAGAGGAAGAACTTCCTCCGTTTCACTTCCACTACCGCTCATGGTAGGGGTATTACCATTATCTTTTTCGGGTGTTTTGTGCTCCGGCGAACTTCTGCCAATGATTTCAATATCACCACCACTGCCCGTGCTTTCTGGCTGAACGGTCTCGTTATCGGGCTGGACAGTCTGGTCATTGGGCTGAACGGTCTCGTTATTGGGATGGACAGTTTGGTCAGCGGGCTGAACAGTCGGGTCATCAGACTGAACAGTCGGGTCATCAGACTGAACAGTCTGGCCATCGGGCTGAACGGTCTCGTCATTGGGCTGAGGATTAGGAGAGTGGTCTATTTCCTTAATCTCGTCCTTGTCTTTTTTTGAAAGCGCATTTCTGAGTTCATCAATTGTCTGTATTCGATCCGTGCTCTTCACCGCGAGACCCTGCATGAGTGCCTGCTCATACTCGCGCGGAATGTCTATTCCAAGCTCCGAGGGCTTTTTTAACTTGTCTTCGAACACTCGCTGGTTCGATTCATCCGGTGTAATGCCGGTGATGCACTTATACATCGTGGCACACATGGCATATACGTCAGTCCATGTTCCCTGATTCCCTTTTGAACGATACTGCTCCTCCGGGGCATAGCCGCGCTTCAGCACCACAGTCAAGGTGCCCTTGCCGTCGCCGACATCCCGTGCCGCACCGAAGTCAAGCAGCTTGAGCCGCCCGTCCTTGAGTAGCATAATGTTGTCGGGGCTGATGTCGCGATGAATCAACCCCTGCTTATGTATCCCGTGCAGAGCCTGCAACACGGGGTCAAGCATTTCGGCGAGTTCCTTCGGCGGGATGCGTCCGCATTTTTCGAGATAGCTTTTCATCGTGATGCCGTCGAGATACTCCATCACGATGTAGGCGGTGCCGTTATCTTCAAAGAATTCTATGACGCTTACCACGCTGGGATTTTCGGAAAACTGGGCAAGGGTTCGCGCCTCGTTCAAGAAACGTTGCATTTCCTTTGCCGTGTCGTCCCGGCTCCCCTTGGTCATTGTGACATGGTTGGAGTGCTCATTATTGCGGTTTGAGAAGCCCTTTGGGTAATACTCCTTTACCGCGACTTTCCTTTTCAATGTCAAATCGTAACCAATATAGGTTATGCCAAACCCGCCTTCACCGAGAGATTTCCCGATCAGGTATTTCCCCTTCAACACCGTTCCGGGTTTCAGGTGGTGAACAGGGGCCTCATATTCGGCTGTTTTGCCACAGGCAGGACAGTTCCCATCCTCCGTAATGCGTGACATGCAGTAATAGCAATATTTATCTTCCATATCGTACTCCAACCGTTTTCAAAAAAGTAGTAATGTAATGAGATTTACAGTTCGGGAAGCTTTATGTTAGTCCAGTCGGACACATCACACTGGCCGTCCATATTAATGCCAACGGCAACTACAGTACTGTCAGACTTCAAGCCTACAATATGGTTCATACCCGCAGAGACAGCTACTATGTTCTTCCAGTCGGATATATTATAATCGTATCCCGCGACAACAACGGTTCCGTTAGATTTCAGACCTACCGTATAAAAGTCCCCTGCGGAGACGGCAACTATGTCTGTCCAGTCGGACACATCACATTGACCGGCACTGTTGTAGCCCGTGGCAACCACAGTGCCGTCTGCTTTTAGGCCTACCGTATGGCTGACACCAGCAGAGACACCAACTATATCCGTCCAATCGGAGACATCGCATTCACCGTAATAACTACTACCAACAGCAAGCACAGCTCCATCGGATTTCAGCCCTACCGCATGATCAAAGCCGACAGAAATGTCAACTATGTCCGTCCAGCCGGACATTTCCCCACTGTAAGTATCATTGAAGCCTGCGGCAACAACAGTGCCGTCTATCTTTAAGCCGACCGTATTGGAGTAGCCTGTAGAAATGGCAACTATGTCATTCCAGCTGTAAACTTCACACTGCCTGACATCATTGTTACCTACTGCAACGACAGCTCCATTTTCCGTTAACCCTACCGTGTGAAGATTGCCCACAGAGACGGCGACTATGTCATTCCATGTAGAGACTTTACAACGGTCGTCATCGTTGTAGCCTACAGCAATCACCGTGCCATCTGTTTTTAATCCTACAGTATGACGTTCACCCGCAGAGATACTGCTCCTGTTGGCGATTCCGCTCCATAGTTCAAAGCTTCTTTCGCGTGCGTCCTTATAGTCTGCGATTTTGCCGAACGCGATTGCCGCGCCAGTTATGTTCCCCTTCGTGAGCAGAGTCTCCGCCGTAGCATAATCTTCTTCCAAGCTGTTGGCATAAGCCCCGCTGGTGGATGTTGTTGCCTCAGACAGCAGTTTTATTTTCGGCAGTAAAGACGGAACCTTTAAATCTGCCCATCCGGAGACATCGCACTGACCGTAGTCATTGTCGCCAATAGCTACTGCTGTGCCATCAGCTTTTAAGCCCACCGCGTGAAAGTCTCCCCCTGAGATAGCGGCTATATCAGTCCAATCTGGGGTATAGAGTCCGGACACAACAGTACCGTCAGATTTCAGAGCCATCATATAAACGTCACCTGCAGAGACGGCGATTATGTCGGAGGCATTACGCACAGCATCAGCAAAAAAATCAATGGCAACGATAGTACCGTCAGTCTTCAGAGCTACCGTATTTGACGTGCCCGCAGAGATGGAGATTATGTCTGTCCAGTCGAATACATTGCACTCACCACTCAAGTTCATTCCTATTGCAACGACAGTTCCGTCAGATTTCAGCCCTACTGTAGTTTCGTTACCTGCAGAGACAGCGATTATATCCGTCCAATTGGAGACATCACACTCACCAAAATAGTTGGAGCCTACAGCAACGACAGTTCCGTCAAATTTCAGCGCTACAGTATGACTGAAACCTGCGGAGACGGCGACTATGTCGGTCCAGCCGGATACGTTGCATTGACCATAATCATTGTTACCTGTAGCAACTACGGTGCCGTCAGCTTTTAAGCCTATCGTATGCAGGCCACCTGCGGAGACGGCAACTATGTCTTCCCAGCTTGACACGTCACACTGGCCATAACCGCTACGTCCTGTGGCAACTACGGTGCCGTCTTCCTTCAAGCCTACTGTATGATATGTGCCCGCGGAGACGACACCTCTGTCGGCGACCTCATCCCACATTTTGAAGCTTTTTTCGCGTGCGTCCTTATAATCAGCGATTTTGCCGAACGCAATAGCCGCGCCCGCTTTATATCCCTTCGATAGCAGAGACTCTGCCTGAGCATAATCTTCTTCCGAGCTATCGTTGTACCCTCCATAGGTAGATGTTATTGTTCCGGACGAGAATTCGCCCCTCGTTGGCGATGAGTCGGTTCCACCTCCGAACGCAAAAGCTAAGCATCCAATCAGCACAGCCATAATGCAGACGGCTATAAGTACAAATTGTTTTGTTTTCGAATTGCGTCCTGATTGCCCTTCGGAATTTTTTTTCTGAGGACGAACTCCCTCCGGTTTACTTCCACCACCGCCCATAGTAGTGGTTTTACCATTGCTTTCTTCGGGTGGTTTGTACTCCGGCGAACTTCCGTCAATGATTTCAATAGTACCACCGCTGCTACCGTCTGTTTTATGGCAGATTGCTTTTCTCAGAACATCAACAGACTGAATACGATCCGTACTTTTCACCGCCAGCCCCTGCATGAGCGCCTGCTCATACTCGTGCGGAATAGATATTCCCAGCTCGGAAGGCTTCTTCAAGTTGTCTTCTAGCACTCGCTGGGTTGATTCAGTCGGAGTATTGCCGGTGATGCACTTATATATTGTTGCACACACGGCGTACACGTCTGTCCACGGCCCCTGCTTTCCCTTGGCAGAATACTGCTCTATCGGGGCATAGCCGCGCTTCAGCACCACAGTCAGGGTGCTCTTGCCGTCGCCGACATCCCGTGCCGCGCCGAAGTCCAGCAGTTTGAGCCTCCCATCCTTGAGCATCATAATGTTGTCAGGGCTGATATCGCGATGAATAAGCCCCTGCTTATGTATCTCGTGCAGATCCTGCAAGACGGGATCTATCATTTCGGCAAATATCTCCGGAGAAATGCGGCCTTTTTTTTCGAGATAGCTTCTCAACGTAATGCCTTCAAGATACTCCATAACAATGTATGCAGTGCCATTTTCCTGAAAGTAATCTATGACACTTACAACATTGGGGTTCTGGTAAAATCTGGCAAGATTACGTGCCTCGGTCAGGAATTTCCGCATATCTTTTTCGATGCGTTCCCGTTCACCGCTGGTGATTGTGACACTGTTGGAGTCCTTGTTATTGCGGGTGGCAATTCCCGAGGGGTAGTATTCTTTTACCGCGACCTTCATGTTCAACGTCAGATCGCGGCCAATATATGTTATACCGAACCCACCTTGACCGAGCGCTTTTCCGATCAGGAATCTTTCTTTCAGCACCGTACCGGGGTGCAGGTAGTAGTCGGGAACATCACATGTAGCTGTGTTGCCACAGACAGGACAGCGACCATTCTTCGCTCTGTGTGACATGCAGTAATAACAATATTTATCTTCCATATCGTACCCTCACCATTCTCAACGACATAATGTGATTTTGTTATTCGGGTAGCTTCATGTCTGACCAGCCGGAGATTTCGGGATCCGAGTTCCCTTCCGTAACTATGGTTCCATCCGACTTCAAACCTATCGTATCGAAATTACCCGCAAATATGGCGACAATATCCGTCCAACTAGATACGTTGCATTGTCCGAACTGATTATCGCCTGTAGCAATCACAGTACCGTCTGCTTTCAGGCCTACTATATAGGCGCCGCCCCCATAGGTATCGCACGAAGATACGGCGATTATATTCCTCCAGCCGGACACATCGCACTGAGCGTTTTCAAAGTCTCCGACGACAACAACGGTACCGTCCGCTTTCAGACCTACAGTACAGAATTCAGTAGCAGATACGGCGACTATATCCGTCCAATCGGATACATCGCACTGGCCATAATCATTTTTACCTACTGCAACCACAGTACCGTCGGACTTTAAGCCTACCATATGCTGCATCCCAGCACAGACAGCAACGATGTCTGTCCAGCCGGACACATCGCACTGACCGTCAGTGTTGTAGCCTGTGGCAACAACAGTGCCGTCTGCTTTTACGCCTACCGTATGATAGTAGCTCGCAGAGACGCCGACTATGTCCTTCCAGTATGACACGTCACACTCACCATCATCATTGCTACCTGCGGCAACCACGGTGCCGTCAGATTTCAGGCCTACCACATGCCGTCCGCTCGTAGATACGGCGATTAAATCCTTCCACTGGGCTATTTCGTCCTTACAATAAGTACCTAAAAGGTAATTGTATTCACCAACACTGACAACAGTGCCGTCTGACTTTATACCTATAGCGTAAGAACTGTTTGATGAGATAGTTGCTCCGTTGGTGCCTCCGGCAGATATGCCGGTCTTACCGGCTTGTTTGGAATATTTTCTGTCCTTGTCGGCAAATATTCCTCCCGAGTCGCGCCCCACAGTGACTAATCTTCCGTCGGATCTCAGACCTACTGTATGAAATCTACCTGCAGAAACAGCGACTATATCTGTCCAGTCTGATACTTCACACTTGTTGTATGAGGTCTCGCCTGTGGCGACAACAGTGCCGTCTGCCTTCAAGCCTATCGTATGGTAGCCACCCGCCGAAACGCCAATTATATCTTCCCAGTCAGACACGTCACATTCACCGTAATCATTGAACCCCGTGGCAACAACTGTGCCGTCAGATTTCAAGCCGACTGTGTAATAGTAGCCCGCTGAGATGGCAACTATATCCGTCCAATCGTCTACTTCGCACTCGCTGTTCTTGTTGTAACCCACTGCAACCGCAGTGCCGTCGGCTCTAAGACCTACTGTGTGCTGTTTGCCCGCGGAGACGGCGATCATGTCCGTCCATCCGGACACATCACACTGACCGAAATCGTTGCGTCCCGCAGAAACAACGGTACCGTCTGCTTTCAAGCCCACTGTATAATAGTAGCCTGCTGAGACAGAGACTATGTCTGTCCAGTCGGATACCTCTGTCTGGCTGTCGGCGTTATAGCCTGTAGCGACAACGCTACCGTTGGCTTTTAGGCCTATCGTATAATCATAGCCCGCGGAGACATCAACGATGTTCTTCCAGCCGGAGACTTTGTATTCCTTGTATTTATCCCAGCTCTGAGCAACTACGGTTCCATCCTCATTTAAGCCTACCGTGTGATAGTAATCCGCAGAGACACTGCTTCTGTCGGCAACCTCATCCCACAGTTCAAAGCTCCGTTCGCGTGCGTCCTTATAGTCCGCGATTTTACCGAACGCGATTGCCGCACCCGCTTTATCTCCCTTTGCGAGCAGAGCCTCGGCTTGAGCGTAATCTTTCTCCTCTTTATCACTTTGAGAGGCATGAGCAGACAATTCACCAGTCACATAAGAGGATAGTTTTCGGACTTCATATGCGGACATTGATTCCTCTGTCGGCAAATCGTTATTTTTTGACTGCGCTTTGAACTGCCGGCTGGCCATCAAGCCAAGGCCGCCCGTAAGCATAACGAAAAAGCAGACCGCTATAACCCGGATTCTTGTAAATCTCTTATCCATATCATTCTCCCTCTTTATTCGTTAATAATTACCGTTATCACCGTGTGAGCATCTGTGTTAACTTTTACTTGAAGTTATGCGGTATATAACCTTATGTCCGTCCGGTCAGTAGCATCACTCTGACTGCTACTGACTACAATTGTCGCATCCGCTTTACCTTTTTTCGTGAGTAGTCGCTTCATCTGCGCGCAATTGTTTTACACATTGCCATCGAAATTTTCGTAAATGGATATTGTGGCCTTAGTCGGTAATTTAATCCTTTTCTGCAGATATGAATGTGTCGGGATTTTTATGTCTGTCCATTCGGAGACCTCGCGGTGGATATCCTGTTTCTCTGCGACAACTGCGGTACCATCGGACTTCAGACCTATCGTTTTGGTGTCGCCAGCATAAGCAGCGACTATGTCCGTCCAGTCGGACACTTCGCACTGACCGTAACTGTTGTCACCTGTGGCAATAACGGTGCCGTCTGACTTCACGCCAATCGTATAACTATAGCCAGCGGAGACGGCAACAATATCCATCCAGTCGGAGACATCACATTGGCCGTCATCATTCGTACCGACGGCAACTACGCTACCGTCGGACTTTAAACCTACCGTATGACCAAAACCCGCAGAAATGTCAACTATGTCCGTCCAATCAGCGACATCACACTGACCGGCATAATTATTCCCCACGGCAACCGCGGTTCCGTTGGATTTCAGGCCTACCGTATGAGCGTACCCCGCAGAGACAGCGACTATGCCCGTCCAGTCGGACACCTCACATTCAGGAGAATCAAGGGAACCAGCAGCAACCACGGTGCCGTCAGATTTCAAGCCTACTGTATGATAGCTACCTGCAGAGACGGCAATTATGTTTCTCCAGCCTGATACGGCACATTTACGGCTGCCACCACCAACGAGGTCCAGAGCAACCACGGTGCCGTCGGATTTCAGGCCTATTACATGAAAGTCACCGGAAGAGACAGCAACTATATCCTCCCAACCGTAGGGATTACACTCCTCAGAATACGAATTTTGTCTTATGGTAACTACAGTGCCGTCAGACTTTAAGCCTATTGTCCAACCTACACTTGTGACAGAGTTCCCGTCAGCATAATAGTTCCGATTCTTGCTGGCAAATATTCCTCCCGAGTCGCGCCCCACAGTGACTAATCTTCCGTCGGATCTCAGACCTACTGTATGAAATCTACCTGCAGAAACAGCGACTATATCTGTCCAGTCTGATACTTCACACTTGTTGTATGAGGTCTCGCCTGTGGCGACAACAGTGCCGTCTGCCTTCAAGCCTATCGTATGGTAGCCACCCGCCGAAACGCCAATTATATCTTCCCAGTCAGACACGTCACATTCACCGTAATCATTGAACCCCGTGGCAACAACTGTGCCGTCAGATTTCAAGCCGACTGTGTAATAGTAGCCCGCTGAGATGGCAACTATATCCGTCCAATCGTCTACTTCGCACTCGCTGTTCTTGTTGTAACCCACTGCAACCGCAGTGCCGTCGGCTCTAAGACCTACTGTGTGCTGTTTGCCCGCGGAGACGGCGATCATGTCCGTCCATCCGGACACATCACACTGACCGAAATCGTTGCGTCCCGCAGAAACAACGGTACCGTCTGCTTTCAAGCCCACTGTATAATAGTAGCCTGCTGAGACAGAGACTATGTCTGTCCAGTCGGATACCTCTGTCTGGCTGTCGGCGTTATAGCCTGTAGCGACAACGCTACCGTTGGCTTTTAGGCCTATCGTATAATCATAGCCCGCGGAGACATCAACGATGTTCTTCCAGCCGGAGACTTTGTATTCCTTGTATTTATCCCAGCTCTGAGCAACTACGGTTCCATCCTCATTTAAGCCTACCGTGTGATAGTAATCCGCAGAGACACTGCTTCTGTCGGCAACCTCATCCCACAGTTCAAAGCTCCGTTCGCGTGCGTCCTTATAGTCCGCGATTTTACCGAACGCGATTGCCGCACCCGCTTTATCTCCCTTTGCGAGCAGAGCCTCGGCTTGAGCGTAATCTTTCTCCTCTTTATCACTTTGAGAGGAATGGGCAGACAATTCACCAGTCACATGAGAGGATAGTTCTCGGACTTCATATGCAGACATTGTTTCCGCTGTCTGCAAATCGTCCTTCTTTGACTGCGCATCGACCTGCCCGCTGAACATCAGCCCCAGACCACCAGTAAGCACGACTGCGAAGCAGGCAACTATAACCCCAATTTTTACAATTCCCTTGTTCATATTGCCCCTCTTTATTCGTTAATAATGACCGTTATCGCCGTATAATTATCTTGCCCCGGGCTTTGTGCATCGACGACTACCTGCTTCATTTTCTCCAGCCATTCCTTGGCCGTTGCGGTTTCCCGTGCCGTGTACAGCATGATCTGCTCGCAGACCGGCTCCCAGAAGCCGTCAGAGCAGAGCAGAAAACGATCCCCCTTTTGGACGGGAATACATTTGCAGTCCACCTTGGGTGCAGTTTCGTTTCCCAAGGCGCGAATAAGTTTATTTCTGTCCGGACTTGAGCGAATCTCTTCAGGACTCATTTCACCGACAAGGACTGCCATCTGCGCGACACTGTGATCCACCGACTGGTATACGATTTTATTGTTTCGGAATTGATAGATACGACTATCGCCGACGTTTGCCGCGAAGCCTATATAATCGCCTATCCACAGCGCGGCAATTGTCGTTTTCATATCTGATTTTCCTTCCCGGGCATCAAATATCCTGTTGCTGGCGGATTGGACGGCATCTACAAGGTCGGCTTCATTCGGCCGCTTGTCAAGAAGTTGCTGGCTGATCACGGCAGTGGCCAGGTTTGAAGCCTTTTCTCCGTCCGCATGACCGCCCAGACCGTCAGCTACCAACGCGAGCAAACCGTTACGACACTCATGTATTGCGACAGCGTCCTCATTATTTTTTCTTGTTCCGATGTCGGAAGAGTGTGCCACACTAATATTCATTCTCACAGCTCCTTTGCTTTTTATCTGTTAATACACAAAAAGCTCATTTTTGTTACAGTATGTGCTTTTTCCCAACAGTTAAGAATAGTTATACTGTTTAATGAATGCCACTCCGGCACCCCTGCTCCAGTGAGAATCCTTATCGAGCTTCAGCCACTCACTTTCGGTACCGCGGAAATACAGAGCTGTCATAGATGAAGTTCCGTTGAAAGCTTCGGCTCCGATCGTCTTCAATGTCTTGGGAAGCACAGCCTTTTTGGTGGCGCTACATCCCGCAAAGGCCTTTTCTTCAATCGTCTCAAGCCCCTCGGTAAATATCAGATCGCCAAGGGCAGTGCATCCCGAAAACGCCTCCTTGCCTATCGTTACCGTCATAGCCCCGGTAGTGAGCTTTTCGAGAGAAGTGCAATCCTTAAAGCTTGCGTCTCCGATGCTGGAGCCGACCTCCGCCGTCCGCAACGCACTGCATCCGGAGAATACCTGTTCTCCCATTGCTGCGACACAAGAGCCGATCTTGACGTTCATTAAAGCCGTGCAGCCAGCAAAGCAATACTGGCCGATACCGACAACACCGTCGCTGAGAGTCACGTCCTTTAGGGCAGTACAGCCCGTGAAGGCGCTGTTGCCGAACGTAAGTTGCGCTTCGTCGTGGACGACAATAGTATCAAGCTTGACGCATCCCGCAAAAGCTTCCTTTTCGATGGTTTCCATGCTCCTGGGGAACGAGATACTGCCGAGCTTCTTGCAACCGTTAAACGCGTAGGCGCCGATGTAAGTAACACCCTCCTTGAGGGTAACATACTGTAGTCCCTCACAGCCACTGAATGCGCGGTCGTTGATTCTGCTTACCGTTTCCTCAAAGGTCACGCTCTCCAATGAGGTGACATCCATAATCGCAGAATCACCCACATCGCAGGCAATTCTGAGACTTGACAGCGCACTGCAATCGTTGAACACACAATTCCCCATGCTTGAAATTTTCTCGCCGAGGATCGCGTTCTTCATTGCGGTGCAGCCGGAGAAGCAGTAACCGCCGACTGACTGAATATTTTTGCCGAGGTCTACGTCCGTCAGCGCGGTACAGCCGGAGAAGGTATAATCATCTATTTCCGTCAGCCCCTGTCCGAACTGTATCTGAGCAAGAGAAGTACAGTCGGAAAACGCGCTGTAGCCGATCGTTTTTACGCTGTCGCCTACTATCAGCCTGCTGAATGACCCGGCTTTGGCGAACGCTTTATCGCAGACGGAGGTGACCCCGGTGCCGAGCTCAATCGAGGTGATGCTGCTGCTATAGTCCTTAAATGCTGTTTCATCGACCATATGTACGGTAATATCCGCGCCGTACAGGAGGAGACGTCCGTCATCATACAACTCAAACGTGATTCCGGAGGCGAGCTTCTCGGAATAGACCACTATCGGTTCGTTTCTCTCGTAATTCTTCTGAGTCCCGGTCTCGCCGCTCGACGCTTCGAGCTCCGGCAATGAACCCATATCGGGCCCCTTACTGCCCGAGCACGCCGACAAAAGCAGCATCAGGATGACCGTCAGTATAATCAAATATTTTTTCATAATATTCTCCTCAAACAGAAATAAGCACGAACTCCAGAACATAATCGACTATACGTATCCGCGCCCCGTCCCGTAGCACCGTCGGCTTTCCCTTCTCAAGCCTTTTGCCGTCAAGATATGTACCGTTTGTAGAACAATCCTCTATTACGAACTCGTTATTGTCAAAGCTGATCACAGCATGATCTCTGCTGACCCCCCCGTTGTCGAATGTGCCATCCGACCACTTGTGATTTCTGCCGAGTTCTAATCCGCAGCTCCCGACGGGCTGTGCGCATTGAGTGTCCATGTTAATGAGGAACGCGGCATTTTTTGCTTCCCTGAGCGCGGTAGCATCCCTGCCGAAAATCAGCATGAACGGTTCTTCCCCCAGACTGAAAATGCTCATATTTGAAAGCTTGACCGGTTGATTTGCGTCAAGCTTTGACTTGCCAATAAACGTACCGTTTGTCGAGCCTTCGTCTCTGAGATAATAAGCCCCCTCATAGAACACAACAGTTGCATGGTAACTGCTGACATATTCGTCCTCTATTTGAAAATCATTGTCTTTTGCCCTGCCCAGTGTCGTCAGTGCGGAAGTGATAAAATGAACCTCCCGGGTTTTCAGACGTATCAATACTGCTTCATAGTATTGCGCCAAACTTATGGTAGAGCCACCCCCAGTGTGTTCTTTTTCCTCAAAAGTTTGGGTCGTGCCTTCATTGTTAGTGCTACCGCCACCACTGCCACCGTTGCCCGGAGAATTGTTCCCCTCGTTGTTCTTGACTATATTTTCCTCATTTCCATTTATCGATTTATTTTCATTATTATCTTCACCTGTTTTTTTGGGGGGGCTATTTTTTTTCACGACATGTTCCGGCGGTTTTTGTGGCGCTGGCTTAAGGTAGCTTTCGGTGCCGCGACATTTGCTCAGACATTCAGATTCATAAAGCTTGCCAATTAGTTCTCTGTCAGACGAATAGTCAAACCTGTTCAGATAGTGAAATTTGCTGAGCTGGAGACGCATTCCAAGCGGCATTTCAAACGGTTCAAGCTTTATCGGCAGCAGGCTTTTCTCGAGCTGAATCGCAAAACTCACTTCACTTTTGCAGTTATGCGATTTCCCGGCATTCTCGGACAACATGGCAATGCAGACTGTGCATCCGGCCAAATGACGGGCGATGTTCTCCGGCCACTCATCCCCGGCGTGATTTCCGTCATCATACCACACTCGAAAACCATCCCCGGCCAGCGTCTCGATAATGGGGTAAACACGCTCCGCGTCCTTGTGGCAGTAGCTGAAAAAGACAAACGGCTCCTCACCCTCATAGGGTATGGCTCGACATTGTATCTTGTGACTTTCCACCGAAGATTTCTCAGCTTTATCCGACAATTTATCCTCGAATGCATCAAGAAAATCAATTCTCCGTACCATCTCGTGACCTCCTACTTCTCAATCATAAAAGACTCGTGTGTGCCGGTTTTTTCAAACTCACTGTAAATATCCGGCTTGAGCTTCCGCAATAACAGATTACCCTTACTAATTTTGTCTATCGTATGCTGGGCCTTGAGCAACACGTCCAAAATCGTCGAGGTGATATACGTCACTCCCTCAAAGTCAAGAGTGATATTCACACCAGCCGTGGCCAACGCGGTCAGTTCGTCAAGCAGCTCGTGTCCTGTGTCGCTTCTCAACTCACCCTGAAGAGTTATAAGCACTCCGTTTTCAATTTCTTCTTCCCTTATTGATAGGATCTGCGTTGAGCCGTCGTAAAAAACAATGGCAGAGCCTTCAAGCTTACGATTTAGCATTTTTCTTACCTCACTCTACAATCTGTCTGCTCGCCAGAGCATAGAACAGTCCTTCTTTGCCTATCAGTTCTTCATAAGTGCCCTCTTCCGCAATCTTGCCCTCATTGAGCACCAGTATCCTGTCGCAGTGTTTTATTGTACTGAGCCTGTGTGCCACAACAATTCTTGTGACGTTCATCTTATCCAGGCTGCTGCTGACAGCCGCCTGAGTCAGATTATCCAGAGCGCTTGTTGCCTCATCGAAAATCAGGATCTTGGGGCTCCCCACAATAGCTCGTGCTATGAGAATCCGCTGCTGCTGTCCTCCGGAAATGGTATTGGAGTTTTCACTCAGCACCGTGTGTATCCCCATCGGCATCTGGTTGATATCCTTTCTCAGGCCGACCTGGTCTATGACCTCATTGACGCGGGACATTTTAACGTGTGGCGCGGTTATCGTAATATTCTCATAAATCGAGCCCGAAATCAGCTTGCCGTTCTGGAGCACTACTCCCAATTGTCTTCGATACGCGCCCTTATCCAGCGATTTGAGATCCTTCCCGTCAACAGTTACCATACCACTTTGAGGTGTTTCAAACCCCAGCAGTATTTTAAGCAGGGTCGATTTCCCGCACCCCGATTTGCCGACTATTCCCAGATATTCGCCGGGCTTAATGCTCAGACTGAGATCGTTGATAACATTCTTCCCGCCCTCGTCATAGGCAAATTTTATATGCTCCAGGGCAATTTGACCCGTCATTTCGCTGAGTATTTCCTTATCATTGTCATCCTCCGGAACTGTTTTAAAAATCGGCCAGAATCTTTTTACCAATTCTTTCTCCTGATACAGCCCCAGAAGCTCATCAACGAGCGACTGAAGCGAAGAGCAAAATGATCCGAATGCTGTCGTCAGCGCAACGAACGAACCGACAGACAGCTTTATCTTGCTTTTGACAATAACAAGGTACAGCACCATGGAAAAGATGGAGTTGATAACACCGGACAGTGCTTCTTTTACGGAAATAATGCGGTTGACCCTGATTTCCTCGGTCTGCTGTCTGGCATACGGCTTTATGTAAGTCAGAAGTGCCCGCTCTTCAACACCCGCCATACGGATTTTATCGACTCCGTTCAGGTATTGATAAAGCTTGGAGCTTGCCTCCGCGTCGGCTTTGGCGATCTCCTCTTCTCCCTTGCGGGAAAGTGATGTCAGCCACACTATGAGGAGCGTGTATATCAGGTACATTGCCAGCGCGATAAGCGAAAGCTTCCACGAATATGTCCACATCCGGATAAAATATACGATGGAAAACAGCGAGGAAATTGCGGTAATGACATAGGCATTGGTATAGCTTGACGCAACTGTGCCTATCGAAGCCACGCGGTTTGCGAGATCCGCGCTGTCATAATTCCTGAAGAACGATTCCGGCAAATGAAACAGCCTGTGGTATGCCGCGTTTTGCAGGTCATTTGCCACTCTGCTCGTTGCTCTGAAGTCGAAAAGATTCTTGACGATCGAAAACAGCATATTACCGATCATAAAGGACAGCATCACAACGCATATCTGTACCAGATGCCCGACGTTCCCGAGAGGAATGTAATCGTCATAAATTGTCTGGTTCAGCGTCGGCAGAAGGATACCTATCAATGCGGTAACAAGCGCCAGCACAGCCACGGGAACAATGTCTGCCGCCTTTATGCTCTTCTTGCAGAATGCGAAAATATCCTTTTTTTCGAGGGACTTTAACGGCAGGGTTCTGCCAATGGAATATACCTGTGGCGATATCGTGCTTGCGACCTCGGGCGTCAATTCCTCGGTTCGATTGTCGGACGTATAGAAAATGTGGTATTTTCCATACTTGAGCGGAATGCACGCCACGACCTCTTTCTCAATCGTTCCGACAAAACCCCCGCAATCCTTTTTATACCATTCGTTTTCGAGAACGACCCTGCGGCATATAAAATGAGAAGCTCGCGCAATATCCGGGATCTCGGGGTCTTTACCGCACCGGGCGGTCACCTCATCGTCAGGGATGAGGTCAATGCCCATTTCGCCGCACAGAAAACTGAGCGCTCTGTAAACATCATTTCCGGAAAGGCTGGCTGCTCCTTTTCCGTCATCAAACACACCCCCGACTACTCCGAAGATTTCCCTTACGGCATTGGAAACCGCAGTTTTGACCTTTGTGATAAGTGCCTTGTCCTTGACTTCTTCTCCTTTGTAAAACTCTGATAGACTTCCCTCAAAGCCTTCTTGTTCAAATGTCTTTATACCGCTCCTACTCAGGAATTTTTGCTGTAATACTTTTGTTGCTTTGCCGGGCAGAGGCTCAAGCTTCGCCTCGCTCTCTTTCGCCACAAGGGCAAAGCACCAGCTTTTATGATCATTGTCCTTGAACACGAATGAGGGTATTACACTGCCTTTGTCCACCTCGCAGAGAAATATCCTGCGGCCGGCCTTGTTCTTTTCCCACGGAACTATATATACAAGAACTTTGCCGCTCTTCACGCGAAAGGCATCCATCTTCTTGCTTGTATTTGTATAATGGGCTTTCGAGCCCGACAAGACTATCATATCAGGCTTATCGGGAGTGTCTACATCCTTTTCGACAGGCGCATCATCCTTGACTTTTCCTCTTTTGTAGTACTCGGAGAGGCACCCCTCAAAGCCATCCTGCTCAAATGCTGTTATGCCGAGCTTGTTCAAGAACTTTCGTTTCAGTGGGGTTGTAACCACACCGCGTATAAGCTGAAGCTTGGCGCTCTCGTCACTCGCCACGAGGGCGAAGCGAAGATTATCATGTTCCTGTTCACAGGCCAGCGAAGGTATTACGCTGCCCTCAGCCACCTCACCAAGCAAGATTCCACGACCGGGCTTCTCATCTTCCCATGGAACTATGTATACAAAAACCCTGCCACACGCCACCCGAAACGCATCCATCTTCTCGTGGGTGTAATAGACATCCGAGCCTGACAGAGCTATTATGTTGTTTTCCGGCATGTCGTTTCCCTCCTACAGATTTTGGATGAATTTTCTGTAACATCCGTCCTGTTGCATCAAGCTCGCGTGTGTACCTCTCTCAACAATTTTACCGTTACGCATGACGACGATTTGATTGCAGTCGCGAATTGCGCTCAATCTGTGCGCCACAATAACGCAGGTACACCCACGGCGCTTGATGTTGTCCATCACTTCCTTCTCGACGATGGGGTCAAGGGCGGAGGTTGCTTCATCCATTATGAGAATGCTCGGCTTGGTTGTCAGAGCACGCGCAATTTCCAGCCGCTGTCGCTGTCCGCCGGAAATGTTTGCCGCATTCTCTGTCAGGTTATAATCGTACCCTCCGGGGCAGGAGATAATAAAATCATGAATACAGGCGTCCTTTGCCGCGGCTATCATGTCCTCCTCAAGGACAGCGGTGTTCCACATGGTAAGATTATCTCTGATGGAACCGGTAAAAAGAGCTATGTTCTGGCTGACGGTTGCGACACTTGCGTTCAGACTCTCGCGGGATATCCGGTCGATGGGCTTTCCGTCAAAAAGAATTTGTCCGCCCCACGGCCGGTACAGACCGCTGATCATTTTTGAAACGGTAGATTTGCCGCAGCCGGACGGGCCTACAAAGGCTATAGTCTCGCCGCTGTTCAGGGAAAAACTGAAGTTTTCTACCAGTGGTGGCTTCAGCGTGCTGTATCCGAAGGAGACATCCCGCAGTTCGACCTCGCCGTTAAGCTTTTTGTAGGTTTGCTGAACCTCGGGCTTCTCATCGTAGCGCTCATCCTCGGGATATTTCTGGACATCCTCGACTCTGCCGATGCCGGCCTTTAAGGTCTGGATTTTCTGTGCGAAGGTGACCAGTGAATTTACCGGCTCGATGAATGAATCAAACAGGGAACAGAAGGCCGTAAGCATACCCATACTCATCGTGCCGTTAATGACAAGTATACCGCCGACAAGCATATGCAGAACATCCGTAATGTTCCCCGTCGCTCCCGGCACGGCACTTATAATTTTCTGAAATCTTGTCTGCTCCTGATTGAGGTTAGCCTGCTTGACCTGATATCCGAGCACTCTGGATACATACTCGTTTTCTGCGCCGGAGGCCTTTAGTGTGTCGGTTATGCTCAGTCCCGCGCACACCACGCCGTAGAGCTTGCCACCGGTCATTTGCTGCTTTATTGATGCGTCCGCTATGTATTTTCTGCTTATGATCACGACGAAAATACACACCGCGACATTGCAAAGACCGATCAGTGTCATGATTGGACTGCAAATAAAAAGAATAACCAGATAGAAAATCGCGACCAGTATATTGAGCACCGTCTCTGCCAGATCACCTGCCAGAAAATCGCTCACCTCGGTGTTGCTGTTCATTCTGTTCACCAAATCGCCCGCATATCTCTGGTCGAAGAAGCTCATCGGAAGCCTCAACAGGTGTGACAGGAAACCAACGCCCGAAGTAAGTGTAAGCTTGGCGCACAGCTTTTTCAGAACAAGATCTCTGTAATAGTGGAGAGAAACCTTCAGTATCACGAGACAGCCCATAAATACAAGGATTTTTGTGAGCCAGTCTGTGTAGCCGCCAACCAGTATATCATCAATAAACACCTGTGAGAGTACAGGCAGAACCAGCCCCGGGAAGACAAGCAGTATGCCTACATATACCAGCTTGGCCAGCACCTCGTATTGGCCGTTGAGTCTCTCGGCAATGAGCGTCCACGCGGTATTCTGCTTCTTTTCCTTTACAAAATTCTCTGTGACCTTAAACGTGAGAACAATTCCGGTAAAGCCCTCGTCCAGTTCGTCAAAGGTCAGCTTTCTCCTGCCTACAGCAGGGTCGTTCAGATATGCGAATTCTCCCTTAAACCCCTCAAACACCACGAAATGGTTAAAATTCCAGTGGATGATGCACGGAGTCTCTATCTCCCTCAGCGCCTCCGGCTCACGTCTGAAGCCTCTACATTCCAGACCGAAACGCTTTGCCGCCCGCATCATATTACCGGCATTGCAACCGTCTCTTGATACGCCTGTTTCTATTCGCATTTGCTCCAGCGGGACAAACCTTCCGTAATATGCGAAAATCATCGCAAGCGAGGCCGCGCCGCATTCCGTCGCTTCCATCTGGAACACGGTCGGCGTCTTTACATAATTATCCACCGTCAGCCCCCCCAAAGCTCATTGATCTTTGAGAACAGCTTGCTGATGGGTGGTACCTCTTCCGTTACGATTTTGGCCGTAATGAGCGAGCCGTTAGTCACGGCAACCTTCGCCCCTTTTGCGTTGGACCAGTAATAGCCGCTTTGTGTGTCACCCGGATAGAGCTCACACGCCACAGCGACGACCGGGCCGTCGTTGGTGAACGTACTGTCCAGACGGTTACCGGAGCCTA
The DNA here is from genome assembly GCA_964587485.1 of uncultured Oscillospiraceae bacterium. Classification (GTDB taxonomy): domain Bacteria; phylum Bacillota; class Clostridia; order Oscillospirales; family Oscillospiraceae; genus Limivicinus. The sequence continues at coordinate 43,099 of CAZPLL010000006.1, forward strand.
TAACACTGCTCATTCCCGTCGAGGATGCGGCATATGCGTCTATGTTCACAACTCGCGCGACCATATTGCCGTATGAGGTGCTGTCAAGTGAATCCAGCGAAATTTTGACCGTCATGCCTCTTTCGATTTTTTTAGCTTTTGCCAGCGGCGCATAGCACACAACTATCTGGTTTGACCATACCTTGGGAACGACTCTGATCACTTCGTTTCCCGGAGTGAGCGTAGCATCCTTTGCCGCTACGATCTCACTCACCGTACCGACCTGATCCGAATATATAGTTCTGATTTCGTTTGCCGAATTTTTATAGGTAAGGATCGCATCGCCAAGATGAACCTCATCACCTGCTCTCACACGAACCGAAACGACCTTCCCCGACTCACCGGAATATACGGCGTTACTGCCGACCAGAGAAGAAACCATCCCCGGCGTTGTGATCGTTACCGGTATGGTCCCGATGATTGACCAGATCACCGTGACCACAATGATCAGGGTAACCCCGGCAAGTGCCAGCCACGACATGGGCGAGGTCACAACGAGTGCCTTGTCCAGCTGTTCCGGGGATGAAATTCTCTCAAGCGAAGCTTTCCTGTACAAATCTGCCATAATTATTAGCCTCCTTCTATTATGTCCGCACAGGTCTTTTCAAGTGTGTTGATTGCCCGGGATAACAAAACCCGAACATTTCCCGGAGTCGTGCCCAGTATGTCCGCGATTTCGTCTCCGGTTTTTCCTTCAAAATATTTCATTCGGATGATTTTCTGTTTTCTCTCATCCAGTTGCCCGATAGCCTGTTCGACCCTCGCGAAAACCGCTTCCCAGTACAGGCACTCATCCATATCAACGCAGTCATCCGAAGCCATATTGATCAATGAATCAAATGGCACAGTGCTTTTTGCGTCTCTGTAATGATTCTTGATCCTGCTACCGGCAACCAGAAAAAGCCATGTGCTTATCTTGCTTTTGTCCGGGTCGTAATTGTCATAGTGATCCCAGCAGTACAGAAATACGTCACCGGCTATGTCCTCGGCATCATGCAGATTTCCGACTTTTTTGTATATGTATCTGAGCACTCTCTGATACCACGATTGATAAACCTCGTCGAACGGCGGTTTCTCCTTTTTGTGCAACAACTCAATCATACTAAAGGCTCCATCTACCTTAGATTTACTGTACATATGAAAGCGTGGTGCTGATAAAAGTGCTGATTTATACTGTCAGTATGAGGTATGCTTTTTCGCGGGATACGCCTGGGTATGTTTGTTCCGAACAATTCATAAAGTATACAACTTAACGA